>JAYWCF010000259.1:0-3708 GCA_043780715.1 Methylotenera sp.
TAAATAGCAACTGGATAATTGTGAATGCAAAGTGCCAGCATTAAATAATGTTGGCGTTGAGCTCATAAAATCAAAGGTGCTCAATACATTGTAGAACTCAATTGCGCGTGCTTCGCGGTCAATTTCGTTAATGGCTAAGCCCATCGCTACGCGCATAAAAAATATTTGAGGCAGCTCAATACGGCGATCTTCAATATGTAAAAAGTAGCGGTCGTATAAAGTTTGAATGCCTAAATAGCCGAATTGAAAATCGCGGTCTTTATTCAGCGCCGCGGCTAATTTGCTTAAATCAAATTGCGCTAATCGTGGATCAAGCAGTTCGGCGGCAATGCCCATTTTGATATAGCGCGGAAAATATTCGACGTAATGTGCATCCATTTGCGCATGGCTGATGCGCTCAGACGTGTTTCCGCCTAGCACTTCTGCGCGCACTAAATCCAGCTGCAAGCGCGCCGTTACATAGTTGTAAGCGGGTTCTGTTTCAATCAGGCTGCGTGATGACAGAATCAGCGCTTTATACACTTCGGTAAACGCAATGCCATCGTATAAATCGCGCACTGCTTGCTCTACAACCAATCTTGGCTCAACGACAGCGCCAAGGTTAAGGCAAGCTTCTGCCACCATTGCATTTAACTCTGCAATATTAAGTGGCGTTAATTTGCCATCAATGTTCACATTAAGCGTATGCACAGGCTCTGTGCTTACCGCTTTTTCAGCCGCACGTTCAGCGTTACGTTTTTCGCGATACAGCACATAAGCACGCGCAACATCGTGGTTGCCATTGCGCATTAGCGCTAATTCCACTTGGTCTTGAATGTCTTCAATATGAATAGAGCCGCCAGCAGGCAAGCGGCGCATCAATGCGTTATTGACGAGCTGGCTCAAGATAGCCACTTGGTCACGCACGCGCGCAGAAGCCACGCTTTGATTGCCTTCTACTGCTAAAAAAGCTTTGGTAATGGCAATAGAGATTTTGTCTAGATTAAATGCAACAGCCGCGCCATTACGGCGGATTACTTGCAGCGCAGGCAGCAAAGTTTCAGTGCTAGATGCTCGAATATCATCCATGTGGTTGGTTCCCTTTTTAAAAAGGGCAGGTACGCTTTAAATGCTCTGTATTAAGAGCAATAAAAGACCAGCAAGAGAAGATGCTTTTATGATTAAGCACTTCCATCTGCCGAGGACACCCCGCCTCAAACGTTATAAAAATAATTTTGCGTCTTAAATAAAGGCGCAAAACAGTCACACGGCAGGTCTCCTGGCTCTCAGGTCATCATTATTTTATTGGCCTTCCCAAGTGGATATTTAAATTGATATTTAAAATCATACTCAGTGGCACTGTGCTATAAAAAACAGCTTACAAAATAACTCGCTGATTACAGTTGCGGGGGCAGCTTTGGCATTGCTGTTTAAGTCAATTAAACAGCGCACCATATTCCCTTTTATCTTATATTTTGATTAAAACGTAAGAACCGTGTGTTTGCACTATAACGCAATATAGGTGGAATATTCAATATATAAAACACAATATGTAGATATTTATTAACCACAATCAAACTTTATGGCTTTAAGAAGGTTTTATAGGATGACTTCATGATTTGCAAAACGGAAGGTTAACTCGCGCTGGATTTGATATCGACAATACGGTTTAAATATAGGCTTTTGTGTGATTGTAAATTTGTATTAATTCTATTTTTGCAGCAATTTAATTCGTTGCAATGATAACCATTATCATTTACATTACCGTTTTAACAAAATAAAAAATAATAATATGAAAACTCTACTTCGTTTTTTATCCCCACTTTATTTTTTAACAGCCTTTATTTGGTTAATGATTTTAATCACTGCGCAAGCGCAAGCGGGTGAAAGCAACTTTGGCGCCATTTATACCTTGGACTTACAACCTAAAGGTACTAAGGAGCTGGAGCAGCGCATGATTTGGAATTCGCATCAAGAAGGTGGGCGCTACGAAAATTTTGATTTGCGCACCGAGTTGGAATATGGGTTAACCGATGATTTGCAAGTGGCGGGTTACATTAATTCTAATTATGTAAACGCTAAGCGCAATGATCGATTTGGCGAGACCGCTGGTTCGCGTATTCCTGAAAATATAGACGTATCAAAGGCTTATAGTGATTTTCGTTACGAAAGTATGTCTTTAGAATTTATTTATCGAATCACCAATCCCATTAATGATTTTATTGGTATTGGTTTATATATAGAGCCGACTTGGGGTTACGATAATAAAGCGTTAGAAACGCGTTTAATTCTTCACAAATACATGTTGGATGATAAATTAGTGGTGGCAAGTAACTTTGTATTTGAAATTGAGCGCGATGAAGTAGCCTCTAATTCAAATCCAGAAAAAGCGTCACATGCCGATTTTTTACTGGGTGCTAGCTATCGATTTGCGCCAAAATGGTCGGCAGGCGCCGAGTATCGTTATCACAACGATTTTTCTGGCTCTTTTTATCAAGAATCCACACAGCACGCGCATTTTATAGGGCCAAACATTCATTATGCGACGCAACAATGGTGGGCTACATTTGCTTGGCGTCATCAACTTAAAGCGGGTACTTGCAAGAATACAGGCGAGCTAGAATGCTCAAGTGGTTATGTAAACGATGATCATGGCCGTGATGAAATTATTGTCAACGTTGCCTATCCTTTTTAATTAAAAAACATAAACAATTTAATCTAAACTTGAGCGTTTAAAATAACGCTCAAGTTTTTTTAGTTAAGGCGACTTGAACATGAAATATAACCCTTTATCGTATTTAGTTTATGGTGTTTGCGTGGTTGCTTCTCAATCATCCTATGCTGAAACCTACTTTACTCAAGAATCTGTGCAAAAGGCTTTGTTTCCTGATGCAACGGAATTTGCGCCGTATGCCCTTGTTTTAGATAAGGCGCAACAAAGTAAAATTGAAGATAGCTCACCAACCAGTACGCCTATCCCGAATAAAATTTGGTTAGTGAAAGCCAACGATAAATCGCTTGGATATGTCATTATCGATAAGGTATTGGGAAGACACGAATTTATTACCTATGCCATTGCGCTAGATATGCAGGGTAATGTGCAAGGCATTGAAATAATTGAATATTTAGAAAGCTACGGCAGTCAAATTCGCAATGAAAAATGGCGCGCACAATTTACGGCCAAACATTACGGCGATACGCTAAAACTAACCAAAGATATTCAAAACATTGGCGGCGCAACGCTTTCATGCAAACACATTACAGAAGGCATTAAACGTATTGTAGCCTTGTATGAATTTGGAATTAAAAAAATATAAGCGCGCAACCATTGCGCTTGGCACCATTGTTGAAATAACCGTTTGGGTATTGCCGGAGCAAGAGGTAAACGCCATTTTTAAGGCCGCTTATAACGCCATTAATGTTGTGCATGCCAAAATGAGTGTGCATGATGACGCGAGTGATTTAGGCCGTTATCGACTTGCTGCAAATCATGAATTTGTTGCCATGAGTGCTGAAACGATTAAGGTGCTACGCTTTTGTGAAGCACTTTTTTTGCAATCTCAGGGATATTTTGATGTTTGCATTGGTAACAATTTAGCTAAAAATGCCTATTTGCCGGGTGAATTTTTTACAGATGCTCATTTTCAACCACGCCATCAGCCTTTAGAAATTGAGCAAACCCATATTGCAGGTAACGGCGTTGTTAAAAAAATTGCTAATAACTTTATT
>JAYWCF010000260.1:0-3706 GCA_043780715.1 Methylotenera sp.
TAGATCTAGAAATATTAAAGTGCGTTCAAATATACGGATTAGATAGATTTATTTAGAGCAGATTTGGCACTGCTTGCATTTATAGCGCTATTTTTATTAATGAAAAATTAAAATCGACAGTAAAACTTTAGGTTTAAACTTTACAGAATAATGAATAAATTGAATGCCTTTTCACTCAAAATCTCATTAAGTCATACCTGTGCAATGCTGATCGCATCTTGTCTGATAACGTCCTGCGGAAAACCAAATCAAGATGTAACTGATTACAACCAAGTTTATCCAAGCCAAACCGGTGGTACATTAATTGACGCCACAATTGGTGAACCCTCTGGCTTAATCTATATGGTGGCAGGTGAATCGGCTGCCGCGGCCATTTCTGGCAATATCTTTAATAAATTACTAAAGTACGATAAAAATTTAGATTTAGAAGGTGAGCTAGCCGAAAGCTGGATTATTTCAGCCGACCAAAAAACCATCACATTTAAACTAAAGCCAAACCTAAAATGGGCAGATGGTAAGCCACTTACCAGTGAAGATGTGCTGTTTACTTGGAAACTGGTGACAGATGAAAAAACGCGCAGTCCGTATGCATCTGATTATCAATTAGTTAAAAATGCTGAAGCACCTGATGCGCAAACGTTTAGTGTTACCTATGAAAGCGCATATGCCCCTGCGCTGGATTCATGGTCTGGACTGCAAATTTTGCCAAAGCATTTATTAGAAAAACAAGATATTCATACCACCGCTTTTGCGCGCAAGCCTGTGGGCAGTAATTATTACCAATTAGATAGCTGGTCGCATGGCGAAAACCTGAAACTGTCACGCAACCCAACATCGGTGCTAGGCCCAGCAAATATCGATAAATTGGTGACGCGTATTATTCCTGACAACTCTGCCCAATTTTTAGAACTTATGGCAGACAATATTGACAGCATGGGCTTAGACCCTATCAAATATTCGCGCATTATTCCAGCGCGGCCAGAGTTGCAAAAAAAATTAGCGCTATATAAAGAGCTTGGCAATAGCTACACCTATATGGGCTTTAATCTAAAGCACAAACCATTTGATGATGTGCGTGTGCGCAAAGCTATTAACTATGCGATTGATAAACAAGAGATTATTGATGGGGTTTACTTGGGTTTAGGCATCAATATTGCGTCTCCTTACAAACCAGGAACGCGCTGGAGTAACCCAGAACTTAAGCCCTACCCTTATGATGTTGAAAAAGCAAAAGCCTTATTAAAAGAAGCAGGCTTTGTAGATTCAGATGGCGACGGCATTGTAGAGCGCGATGGCAAACCGTTTTCGTTTGAAATTATTACCAATCAAAATAAAGAGCGCGAAAAATCAGCCGTGCTCATCCAGCGCCGATTAAAAGATGTGGGCATTGATGTGCACATTCGCGCAATTGAGTGGGCAAGCTTTATTAGCCGCTTTATTAAAACGGGCGATTTTGATGTGGTGGTGCTTGGCTGGGGTTTGGGCTTAGATCCCGATCAATTCAATATTTGGCATTCTAGTCAAAATCAGCCGGGTCAATTCAATTTTATCAATTACAACAACCCTAAAATTGATGCTCTTTTAGAGCGAGGCCGCTTAGAGCTTAATCCAGACAAGCGCATGAAAATTTATCACGAGTTTGCGAAAGAACTATTAGAAGATAGCCCGATTGTATATTTATCAGCAGGCTACGGCCTAACTGCCATTCATAAGCGCGTTAAGGGCATCGACTCGCCCGCGCCGCCAGCCGGCATTGGTTACAATTCACAGGAATGGTATATTCCAGAACAACTTCGTCGGATTGAAACAGGCCGTAATGAAATCGCTGAAAAATAACAGGCACACAAATTTATGCTGAAATATTTAATTAAACGCGTACTTTGGATGATTCCTCTGCTAATTGGTATTAGCCTTATATCGTTCTTTATTATGCATTTAGCGCCAGGCGATATCACCAATAATGAAGCTGCGTTTAACCCAAAAGCGTCTGAAGAATCGCGCCAAAAATTGCGTGAGTTATACAATCTAGATAAACCAGTGATTGTGCAATATGGCTTATGGCTTAAGCGCATGGGCACATTAGACTTTGGCAATTCATTTGCATCGCATCAAAAACCTGTTTTTTGGCAAACCACCGATAAAGATGGCAATGTGACCAAAGGCATGATTCAAGAAGCTCTACCAATTACGCTGATGATTAATATCTTAGGTCTTATTATTACGCTGACTTTAGCGATACCACTGGGCATTCTAGCGGCGCGAAAATATACCTTGTGGCAAGATAAATCCATCACCTTATTTAATTTTATTGGATTTTCTATCCCCGGTTTTTGGCTATCACTACTTCTAATGTATTGGCTTGGCGTAATGAATAATTGGCTACCAATCTCTGGCTTACACAGTATCAATTACGATTCATTAGATACTTGGTCAAAAATAAATGACAGCATTAGCCACCTTATTTTGCCCGTTATTATTCCATCTGTTACTGGTTTGGCCGGCATTACGCTATTTGTTAAAAACGGCATGTTGGACGTATTTCATCAAGATTACATCACTACCGCGCGCGCTAAGGGCTTAAGCGAACATAAAGTAGTTTATACCCATGCCTTACGCAACGCCCTACTGCCACTAATCACCATTATCGGCTTGTCTATTCCCGGTTTAATTGGCGGCTCTGTTATTGCTGAAACCATTTTTGCCATTCCTGGAATGGGTAAATTATTTTTCGATAGCGTGTTGATGCGCGATTTTCCAGTGATTATGGGCATATTAACCATCGGCTCCGCGCTTACATTAGTAGGTAATTTATTAGCTGACCTTGCTTACGCTTGGGCTGATCCGCGCGTGCGACGCGGCGTAGTTAGAAACTAAGTTATGAACAAAGCCTTATTTAAAAAAGCCTTATCAAACCCATTGGCAATGGTTGGGTTTGTTATCATCGTCAGCGTTTTTGTATTAGCCATGTTGGCGCCCTTAATATCACCTTACGACCCTAACGATATTGATGTGAAAGCCATCCTACTTGCTCCTTCGTGGCAGCATTGGATGGGCACAGACGGCCTTGGCCGCGATGTGCTAAGCCGCATGCTGCATGGCGGTCGCATATCGCTACTGGTAGGCTTGGTGGCCGTTGGTATTGCCACCGCAATTGGTATTGTTCTGGGCGCTATCTCAGGCTACTACCGCGGCTGGGTAGATACCTTAATCATGCGCTTGGTGGATGTAATGCTGTCTATTCCCAGCTTCTTTTTAATATTAGCCGTTATCGCTTTTTTAACCCCTTCCATTTGGAACATCATGATTGTGATTGGGTTAACCTCTTGGATGGGGGTAACACGCCTGGTACGCGCTGAATTTTTAAGCCTGAGTGGCCGCGAATTTGTCATGGCATCGCGTACACTTGGCGCAAAAGATGCGCGCTTAATTTTCACACATTTATTACCCAATAGCTTAACGCCTATTATTGTCAGTGCCGTATTAGGCGTAGCGGGTGCTGTTTTGATGGAATCTGGCCTAAGCTTTTTAGGCTTAGGCGTGCAGGCACCGCAAGCTTCATGGGGTAACATTCTCACTGACGGCAAAGAATATATTCAATTTGCATGGTGGTTATCACTGTTTCCTGGCTTGGCTATTTTAATTACGGTGTTGGGGTATAATTTGCTAGGGGAAGGTCTGCGCGATGCGCTAGACCCTAGATCGAATA
>JAYWCF010000261.1:0-3679 GCA_043780715.1 Methylotenera sp.
ATTTTTGCGGGCACTTTATCCAACTTGGGGTTAACGATTAACGCGCCTACAACTGCTTCTTTTAAATCGGGCGCGCGTTTTAAATCGCAACTACCATGATTGAGCTCAATCAAAATCTTGTTAGTGATATTGGCGCGCTGAATTTGCCTAGCTCTATGTTGATGAAAGGCTTCTAGCATCGTGGCTGCTGGTTTTTGCGGTTTGCGGTCTACGCGTTTTGTCACCGCTTGTAGTAATTGCTTGGCGTTTTGAAAATCGCCTTTGTATAAAAAGCCTGTACCTTCACAAGCGAGTTTATAAGCTTCATCTGCTTTCATGGTGTCATCTGCCACCACAATGTTTTTGGGTGGCGCGGCGTTGGCTTCGCTTTGCCAGACCGCTTGCTGCGGTTTACCTTTTTCTTGCCAAGTTACGTTTACGGTTGCTGTGGTTTCAGTCAATGAAATCTCAATTAGTTATAGTTTAAAAGGGTTAAAGTCTGTGTGTTTGTCGTAATAATCTTCATTTTCGGCGCGCTTTAAAAACGCCACAATTTTGTAAACAGCCGGGGTAAAAGCCACTTCTACCCCAATTTTTGCGATAATCTGCGCGCCAATAATCAAAGGGATTTTGTCATTGGGAATAATGCCTGTGTCCCAAAACGCCAGCGGTACAAATAGCACGGTATCCACTGTCTCTCCAAAAATGGTGCTGGTCACCGTGCGTTGCCACAAGTGTTTACCAGCAGCGATTAATTTCATTTTCGCCATTATAAAGCTATTTACAAATTCGCCCACTGCAAATGCAATTAGGCCTGCCAGCGCAATGCGCCAAGTGCTGCCAAAAGCCACTTCGTATTCGGCTTGATTGTGCCAAAATGGCGCGGGTGGTAGCGCTACAATCATCCATGCCATAAAACTGGCAAATGCCAAGCCAGCAAAACCCACCCAAATAACGCGGCGGCTAGCAGCATATCCATAAACTTCTGTAAGAATATCGCCAAAAATAAATGAAATAGGGAAAAATAAAACGCCTGCACCAAAGGTTAATGTGCCTAATAAAGGCGCATCGATTTGCGTGACTTTAGCAGGGCCAATTAAATTGGAGCACACCAGCACCGTGACGAAAGCCGCCATGATGAAGTCGTAATATTTATATTGTTTAGTCATTGTACTAGCTTCACTTTCTCAGCTTTACTTTCTTAGCCTCATTTTCTTGTCCTCAACTTCGTTCAGAAACGTAAAATGACTAGGCGGCAATCCGTAGACAGTACGATTAGTACGGCAAGGTGAAGCCAACAACGTCAGTTTACGTTTCTGGACGAAGTAACATCTAGCTTATCGCGCAGATAATCTCCACCCAGGTTAATCGCCAAAATCAAGCTCATTAAACTTAATCCCACCACCAACACATAATGCGGCGCTACCAACATGTAACGCACGCCATCGCGCAACATGGCGCCCCAGCTAGCATTTGGCGCTTGAATACCTAGGCCTAAAAACGAAAGTGATGCTTCTGCAATCATCACGCTGGCTAAGCTATAAGTGGCTTCTACCATTAATATAGAGCCTAACAGCGGCAAAATATGTTTAATTAAAATGCGCGGCACACTTGCACCCAGCGATTCTGCCGCAATCACATGTTGCCGATTGCGCAAACTGAGTGTTTGGCCGCGCGTTAATCTGGCGTAACTAACCCAACCTGTGATGCATAAAGCCAAGATTAAGTTGCCTAAACCAGCGCCTAAAACGGCCGCAAAGGCAATCGCCAATAATATGCCCGGGAAAGCCAGAAAGATATCGGTGATTTTCATCAAAATAGCGTCTATCTTGCCGCCATAAAAACCTGCCACAAGGCCAACCAATACGCCAATCAGCATAGTAATCACGGTGACAATAATCGCCACAAAAAACGATACCTGAATGCCAGCCAAAACCCGCGCCAGAATATCGCGGCCCAAGTCATCGGCACCTAGCCAAAAATTGGTGTTTATCGGCGCTAAAATCGCATCTAAATCAATCTGATTAGGATTTAGTTGAAACAGTTTGCCTGCAATAACCGCCAGCACCCAAAAAATCAAAATACTAATCGCAAACTTTTTCATTAATTTGTTCTTACGCGCGGGTCTGCAAATCGGTACAAAATATCGGTAAACAAATTCACCAGCACATAGCTTAAAGCCACCACCAACACACAGGCTTGCGTCACAGGGTAATCGCGCTTTTCGATACTTTCTACTAATAATCGGCCAATGCCGTCCCAGCTAAAAATGGTTTCGGTGATTACTGTGCCTGCTAATAGGCTGCCCATTTGCAAACCAACAATGGTAATAATCGGCAACAAAGCCGCGCGCAAAGCGTGGCGAATAATGACAGTAGGCTCAGACAAACCTTTGGCGCGTGCGGTACGAATATAATCATCATTCAGCACTTCTAATAAACTAGTGCGCGTCATGCGCGTGAGTATGGCGCTTAAACCAAAGCCCAAAGTCAACGCAGGCAAAACAATCGATTCGCCAGAATCCATGCCACTGACAGGCAACCAGCCCAGCCATACCGCAAACACCAACATTAATATTGGCCCCAGCCAAAATGCTGGCATGGCGGATAAGCGAACGCTCACTAATGTAACGACTAAATCTTGCCAATGGCCTGCTTTTAATGCGGCGTAAATACCTAATGGGATGCCTATGCCCAAGCCAATTAGCAATGATAATAATGCCAATTTAAGCGTAGCAGGGTAGCGCGCTTTAATCAGCTCGATAATCGGTGTTTTGGTATGAATAGATTCGCCAAAATCGCCACGTGAAAGTGCAGTTAAATACTGGCCAAATTGTTGTATCAGCGGCTGATTTAAACCTAAATCAGCGCGCAAAGCCTGCCTATCGGCCATGCTAGCCGATTCGCCCAGCATTACCTCTACTGGGTCACCAGGTACAGCATGGATTAGCAAAAAAGTGAGCAATAAAACGCCAAAAATGACGGTAGCAAAACTGATTAGATGTTTTAAAAATTGCATTCGCTATTCTTTATTCGTCATCCTGAGCAAAGCGAAGGATCCAGCACTTAAGTTACAAAAAACTAGATCCTTCGCTTTGCTCTGGATGACGACTAGGTAGAAATAAGCCATTTTAAAATCAGCTCTCTGAGATAAGCACAGGCGTGCCCGCCTCAACCAATTCAAACAACTCAATAATGTCGCTATTGCGCATGCGCACACAGCCGTGCGAGCCAATTTTGCTCATATCGGTAGATTCCGGCGTGCCGTGAATATAAATATAACGCTGCATGGTATCTACATTCCCCAGCCGATTAAAACCTACTTCTGTGCCAGAAAGCCATAAAATTCGCGTCAAAATCCAATCTCGATTCGGAAACTGCGCCATTAAATCAGGTGTACAGATTTCGCCAGTGGCTCTGCGGCCTACAAAAACCGTATTTGGCAACGCACCTGCGCCAATTTTTGCGCGAATAATATGATTACCCAATGGCGTACAACCGCTGTTTTTTTCGCATCCCACACCATTGGCAGCCGTAGAAACTGGATATTTGGCCTTAACACCGCCAAAATCATCAAAAAGCGTTAATGTTTGATTTGAGATAAGAATTTCGATGCGCATAGAGACTATTTTACGCGATTATTTGGCATTCAATTAGCCAGCTTGTTGGAATCTTTTGCAGAAGGCAGTAATAAATCTTCT
>JAYWCF010000262.1:0-10083 GCA_043780715.1 Methylotenera sp.
GCCGGCTTTTTTTAGCACTTTGCAACGCGGTTCGCGCTTTATAGAAGGCACCGCGCCCAGCTTTTTGCGCACGCATCCCTTATCGGCTGAGCGTATTGCCGATGTGTCGAATCGCGTTGATTCTATGCCTTACCGGCAGGTGGCTGATAGCTTGGATTTTAATTTAGTGAAAGCCAAATTGCGCGCCAGTAATGGTTTAGCGCAAACGGCAATTGAGCAATTTGAAGATAATATTAGAGAGCACCGATTTGCCAGTGAAACCGCTGAGCATTATGGATTAGCAGTAGCCATGTTGCGTAAAAATGATGTTTCGGGCGCTGCAAAACAAGTGGAATGGCTGAAAAGCCGCGCCGATAAACACCCTTTTATTGAAAACTTAAGCGCCAGAATTGAAGTGGCGCGCAATAATCCACAAGCTGCGGCGGTGCAATACGCTAAAGCATTGAATTTATTCCCTGAACATCGCTCATTAATTTATGGCTATGCTGAGCATTTTTTGGATAGCAGGCAACCTGATAAAGCCATTAAGTTGATTGCAGAAAAGCAACGCTTATACCCTGACGACCCCTATTTGTATGATATGTTAGCGAAAGCCTATGCGGCAAAAGGTAAGGATTTATTGCGTTTTCAAGCGCAGGGCGAATCGTATTATCGCAAATACGATTTAAAAAAAGCGGTTGAGCAGTTAGATTTAGCGATTAAAGCAAAAGATGGTAATTTTTATGAGCAATCGATAGTGGAAGCGCGCTTAAAAGAATTGCGCCGCCTGCAAGAAAACGAAAAACAAGCGATTGAGAGGCTAAGCTAATGCAACGTAGAAACTTTTTGAAAATAGCATCAGGCGTGGCGTTAGCCTTGCTTTTACAACCAATGCGCGCGCTTGCGGCGATGTGGAATAAGTCAGCATTTGAAGCGATTAAGATTAATGAAGCAAAAACGAACTTAGGCATAACGCAAGAAACGCCCAGCAGCGATATTGATATTGTGGCACCAGACCGTGCCGAAAATGGCGCGATTGTGCAAATTGAAATTACCAGTCGTATTCCGAATACAGAATCCATTTCAGTCTTGGTAGAAAATAATCCAACCGCTTTAATTGCGCATTTTGTGTTTAGTAATGGCGCGCTACCGCAAGTGGTTACGCGCATTAAAATGGCGGATACATCAGACGTAAAAGTGATTGTAAAAGCAGGAGGCGCCTATTTTAGCGCCACTAAAAATGTGGTGGTGCTTGAAAACGGTTGTGGGTAAAGGGAACGCAAATGGATAATATTAAAATGCGCGCTAAACTTAGCGGCGATACAACCGAAGTTAAGATGATTATGAATCACCCCATGGAAACGGGGCGCAAAAAAGACGATTTTGGCCAGCTGATTCCTGCTTATTTTATTCAAATGGTTACGGCCAAGCTAAATGATAAAACCGTTTTAGAAATGCAGTGGGGCACTGGCATCTCTAAAAATCCGTATCTGACTTTTTACCTAAAAGGCGCTGCCTTAAACGATAAGATAAGTGTTAACTGGGTGGATAATTTAGGTAAAACAGGCAGCGGCGAAATTATGGTATTGGCAGCCTAATATTCAGCAAATCAAAGCCTTACGGAACAACGGTTGTAAATAGATACACAGCAAATATCACCAACAATATTACGCCTTGTAATACATTGGTGCGGCCAGTGGCTAACGAAATCGCATTCACAAATAAAGCCAACAGCAGCAATACGGTTGACTTCATATCAATGCCCAATGTCAGCGTCCAACCTGTCAGCAATGAAAAAATCGCTACCGCCGGAATCGTCAATCCAATGGTAGCAAGTGCAGAGCCCAAGGCCAAATTCAGGCTGGTTTGAAACATATTTTTGCGTGCAGCGCGCACGGCGGCTAATCCTTCTGGCAGTAAAACCACGCTGGCAATAATCACCCCCACTAGCTGATGCGGCGCGTGGATTAAGACAACAAAACTTTCAATAGTAGGTGCTAACGATTTAGCTAATAGCACCACCGCGCTTAGGCTAATTAATAGCAATGCTGTGCTGAAATAGATTTGCTTGTTGCTGGTAGCTGGTTTGTGTACGCTTGTCTGCTCAGTGTCATTATCTTTAGCATCTAAAAAATAATTGCGGTGCCGCACTACCTGCACAAAAACAAATGTGCCATAAAGCGTTAATGACACCAGCGCGATAAACGCCAGCTGGCTAGTGCTGTAAATAGGGCCAGCGGTGGTGAGTGTGTAATTGGGCAAAATAAGCGTTAACACCGCAATGGCGGCCAAAGTGCTTAATGAAACATTGGCGCCATGCAGCTTAAACACTTGTTCTTTATAAAGCACGCCGCCAATTAGTAAGCATAAGCCGACAATGCCCGTTAAGATAATCATCACCGCCGCAAAGACGGTGTCGCGCGCTAGTGCAGCCGTTTCTGGGCCACCTGTTAGCATTAGCGATAATATTAATCCTACTTCAATAATGGTAATGGCGGTGGCTAAAACCAAAGTGCCAAACGGCTCGCCTAATTTGTGCGCAATCGTTTCGGCATGATGAACACCAGCCAATACCGCGCCAATTAAGCTGGCTGCCATTAATAGCGATTCAATCGCGCCTAAGTTGAAGTTCAGTTGCGATAAGCCCAAAACAAGCCAAGCAACAATGGGCGCGGCAATAGACCAAGCAGAAATATTAAGGCTATTTTTAGGCATTTATCGCTAGCATAACCGCTTCTGCCACCCTAATACCATCTACCCCAGCCGATAAAATGCCGCCAGCATATCCTGCACCCTCACCGCAAGGGTATAAGCCTTTGGTGTTGATGCTTTGCAGGCTATTTTCATCGCGCTTAATACGAATTGGGCTGCTAGTGCGCGTTTCTACCCCTGTTAACAAACCATCGGCTAAATCATAGCCTTTTACTTGCTTGGCAAATACAGGGATAGCTTCGCGGATCGCCTCAATCGCAAAGGCGGGTAGGGTGGAATCTAAATTAGTCAGATGCACGCCCGGTGTATAAGACGGCACTACTTGGCCAAATTGTTCAGAAGGTTTATTGGCTAAAAAGTCGCCAATTAATTGCGCAGGTGCCGCATAGTTGCTGCCACCCAATACGTAAGCGTGGCTTTCCAATTGGCGCTGTAATTCCATGCCGGCTAGTGGGTTGTCAGGGTAATCCACTTCTGGCGTAATGCCCACCACAATGCCGGCGTTAGCGTTGCGCTCATTGCGGCTGTATTGGCTCATGCCATTTGTCACTACGCGGCCTTCTTCAGATGCCGCCGCAACCACCGTGCCGCCTGGGCACATGCAAAAGCTATAAACGCTGCGGCCATTGCTGGCATGATGCACCAATTTGTATTCTGCCGCGCCTAGTTTGCTGATTAAATCTTCACTATAGCTGCTGCCGTAACGCGCTTTATCAATCAGCGATTGCGGATGCTCAATTCGAAAGCCGATTGAAAAGGGCTTAGCCTCAACAAAAATACCCTTGCGATGCACCATTTCAAAGGTATCGCGTGCGCTGTGGCCCACTGCCAAAATCACATGATCAGCCGCAATGTGCTCACCATTGGCCAAAATCACGCCTTTAATGGCGTTATGTTCAATCTCAATATCGTCCACACGGCTTTCAAAACGAATCTCACCGCCCAGCGCAATAATGCTATTGCGCATGGTTTCAACCATGCCCACTAAGCGAAACGTACCAATATGCGGATGGCTTAGATATAAAATTTCTGGCGGCGCGCCTGCTGCCACAAATTCTTGCAACACTTTGCGGCCGTAATGGTTGGGGTCTTTAATCTGGCTCCACAATTTACCATCCGAAAAAGTACCCGCACCACCTTCACCAAATTGCACATTCGATTCAGGGTTAAGCGTATTTTTACGCCATAAACCCCAAGTGTCTTTAGTGCGCTCTTTTACCGCTTTGCCGCGCTCTAGCACAATCGGCTTATAGCCAGCTTGCGCTAAAATTAATGCGGCAAAAATACCAGCAGGGCCAAAACCAATCACCACAGGACGATTTTTAAGCTGCGCTGGCGCATGGGCAACAAATTTATATTCAGTATCGGGCGTGGGTTTTACATGCGGGTCTTTTTTAAGTTTAGCTAAAACTTTCGCCTCACCATTAATCACTACATCCAGAGAATACACCAGCAATATCGCGTGCGATTTGCGCGCATCGGTACCGCGCTTAAAAATGCTAAAACTGAGTAAATCCGCGGCATTAATCGCCAGTTTTTTAATAACAGCCGCTCTAATTTCAGCATCGGTATGGCCTTCTTTGGCGGATGTAGCAAGCGGTAGTTTGATTTCGGTTATGCGTAGCATGGATTTTTTCTTAAAAATACTAATCGTTTAATTCTAAATTTAGCTGCAACAATTTACGCAGCATTGGCACCGTAATCGGCTTTTGCATAGTCAGCGACCATTCATCTAGCGCATCTAGCGTTGCCATTAGTGTGGGCAAATCGCGTCGCAAATAGCGCAGGCAATAATCCACCACGTCATCAGGCAATTTCATTCCGCGTTCAAACGCATGTAATTTTAGCGCGGTTGCTTTTTCAATATCATTTAGCGGATGCAATTGATACACCAAGCCCCAAGCCAAGCGCGTGGCTAAATCGTCGCGCAAACCCATTTGCGTTGGCGCATGCAAGCCGGCGGTTATCATCCATTGGCCTGCTTCTTTGCGTTGATTATATTGATTAAATAAATCAATTTGCGCTTCATTATTGAGCAAATGCACACCATCCACCACGCAGGCGCCTATTGCCTTGCAGGCTTGCAGTAAATGGCTTTTGCCAGAGCCAGATTCGCCCCACAAATAAATAAATTGTGGGTTTTGGCCATTGATTGCCATTTCTAAGCTGGCAATGGCTTCTGCGTTGCGTCCCACCACAAAATTTTGCAAGGTGGGTGGCGCGGCGGGTTTAATGTCTAGTAGCAGTTGTTTCATGCATTACTTGTTTGAAATATAGGGTTTAGAGCGCGGTTAATTTGAATTAGATTATTTAAGGCTAGATTATTTAAGATAAACATCGCTATCTAAATAATTATCTTTGGTGTGGCGCAGGCCAACGGCAATGGCCGCGCTTATGGGCAATGCGAGTAACACGCCAACAAAGCCAAACAGTTGCCCACCTGCAAGCAAAGCAAAAATCACCACCACAGGATGCAATCCAATGCGTTCGCCTACCAATTTTGGCGTAATAAAATTACTTTCAATTAATTGACCAACGCCAAACACCAATAAAACTGGCACTAGTTGACCAATGCTACTAAATTGCAACGCGCCTACCAAAAGCGCCAAGCCCATGCCAATGGCAGGGCCTAAATATGGCACAAAATTTAACAAGCCAGCAATAATGCCAATTGGTAACGCCATTTCTAGCCCAGTCATCCATAAGCCAGCCGCGTAAAATACGCTCATAATCATCATCACCGTAAACTGGCCGCGAAAAAATTCCGCTAGCATTTGATCAATTTCTTGGGCAATTTCAGTGGTTTTCCCAATAAATTGACGTGGAATTAGGTTGCCAATGCCTGCCACCATCTCATCCCAATCGCGCAATAAATAAAACAGCACCACCGGTAATAATAAAATATTGGCAATCACGCCTATCAGCGCCATGCTATTAGTACCAGCCGTTTTTAGAACACCACCTAAAATGCCGCCTGCCGTTTTCCAGTTCTTGGTGATAATTTCTTGAATTTGCACGCTATCTATTGCCAAGCTAATGCCAAAATGCTTTTGCAGGAACGGTTCAACTGTGGCGCGAAAATTGGCAATAATGTCTGGTAATCGCTCGATAATCAGCAGCGATTCTTTTTGCAACAATGGAATAATGATTAAAAGCAGCATAGCAATAATGCCAATAAGTGCCAGCATGACCAATACTGTGGCGGTGGTGCGACCAAATTGATATTTTTTATAGCCTAGTAAGCTTAACCTATCCACTAATGGATCGCACATGTAAGCCAGAATGGCCGCCGTAACAAATGGGGTGAGCACGGGCAGCAAAAAATACAGCAGAAGCAAAAACGCCGCACTTAAAATTAACCAACGATTATCGGCAACAATATTGCTTTCTGGCAGATTATTACGACTGTTTTTTGGTTGATTTGTCATAGTGGGTTAAAATATGGGGTGAGTTGAAATTATACTTAACTTAAATAGCGATATTGCAATTAATTGAATCGAGAACAGTTTTGAACACCAATAATCCACCAAACTCTATTAGTTACCGCGATGCGGGCGTTGATATGGAAGCAGGCGATGCGCTTGTAGAGCAAATTAAGCCCTATGCCAAGCGCACCATGCGCCCAGAAGTGTTGGCTGGCATCGGCGGTTTTGGCTCATTGTTTGAAATGCCTAAAAAGTTTAAGAATCCTGTGCTGGTTTCTGGCACCGATGGCGTGGGCACTAAACTAAAACTGGCTTTTGAGCTGAATAAGCACGACACAGTTGGCATCGATTTAGTCGCCATGAGCGTGAATGATATTTTGGTGCAAGGCGCAGAACCGCTATTTTTCTTGGATTATTTTGCTTGTGGCAAGCTAGAAGTAGGCACGGCGGCGCAAGTGATTAAAGGCATTGCGGAAGGTTGTGAGCAATCGGGTTGCGCGCTAGTGGGCGGCGAAACGGCCGAAATGCCTGGCATGTATCCAGCGGGTGAATACGATTTAGCCGGTTTTGCAGTGGGTTGTGTAGACAAAGAAAAAATCATCAACGGTTTGAGTATTGCAGCTGGCGATGTGTTGCTGGGCTTGGCTTCTAGCGGTGCGCATTCAAATGGTTACTCATTGATTCGTAAGCTGATTAGCAATTCTGGCATTGATTTCGAATCCGATTTTCACGGTAGAAAATTTAAAGACGTAGTCATGGCACCCACCAAAATTTATGTGAAATCTTTGCTTAAATTAATTGATGCCTTGCCAGTAAAAGGCATGGCGCATATTACTGGTGGCGGCATTACAGAGAATATTCCGCGCGTGTTGCCAGCAGGTTTAACCGCCGAAATTAGCGCAGCAAGCTGGGATTTGCCGCCTTTGTTTAAATGGCTACAAGCGCAAGGCAATATTACGCATAACGAGATGTACAGAACATTTAACTGTGGCATTGGCATGGTGGTGATTATGGCAAAAGCAGATGCGGCAGCGGCTAAACAGTTGCTACAAGAATCTGGCGAAACGGTGTACGAAATTGGTACTGTGCGCGCGCAAGCGGCTAATGAGGCGGCAACTGTTGTTGTTTAAGATGGTTGTTTGTCGGACAACGCATGCGCATGTTGCGCGTTAAATAGCCTCATTCATTTGTTTGGAAAATTACATGATTAAGCAAAGCCAATGGATTATTTTTTTGTGCGCTTGGATGTTTGTTGCAACAGTACAAGCCGCGCCCAAAAAAATTCAGCTGGAATATGAAGTAAAACGCGATGGTGAGCTATTTGCCAACGTGGTTGAAAATTTTAGCCAAGACGGCAGCCAATACAAAATTGAATCGGTCACCAAAGGCATTGGCATTTATGCGCTATTGGGCGAGCGCAAATTAAGCAGTAGCGGTAACGTGACTAAAGAAGGCTTAAAGCCCAACCATTTTGAATTGCATCAGGGTGACAATCAAAAGAAATCGCTGATTAGTGAATTTGATTGGGCCAATAAAACGCTGAATATGCAAGTAAAAGGCGAGATGAGAACGGCAATATTAGAAAAAGGATCGCAAGATTTGCTGAGTTATGCTTATCAATTTATGTATATGCCAGCTAAAGCGCGTGCGGCGCAATTGTTTAATGTGACATTAACTACAGGTAAGAAGCTGGATCATTATCAATATAAAGTGATGGAGCGCGGTTTTAAATTAAACGCGGCCAATACCCAATTTAAAACGCTGCATATTGCCAATTTGCCAGCGGCGGGCGATGATGAAAAGCAACTATGGTTAGCACAAGACCAGCATTATTTACCTGTGCAGTATAGGCTTACAGATGAAAAAGGCGCCACTTATGAGCAAACTTTAACCAAAATACATGTGGAATAATGTTGCCAAATTTATTCAAAACAGCGGCACTAAAAGACTAGCGCTTGCCCTTGTTGTATCTGCCATATTGCATGTTATTTTGGTCAGTGGCTTTCATGTGCGCTTACCCATCCAAAAGCAAGTAAATCAGACAATTGAGGCCAAATTGCAAGCGCAAAAGGTTGCTCAAAAAGCGGAACTTAAGGATGTATCGCTTAAAAAAATAGTAAAAGAAAAAAAAGTGGCATATGCAAAAAAAAAGCCAATTACTGCACCATTACCTCAAGCGACAAAATTACCTGAAAGTATTAGAGAGTCAACTGATGTTTTAGAGCCATCACCGCCCGAATTGAACAATACCGATTTGCAGGCGGTAGCGCCAGAAGCAATCTCACAGCCCGTTTTAGAAACGGCAGCAGAATCAAATGATTTAGCACAAACTGAACCGCAGCCTGTTGATGAAAGTTTGATTATAAATGAGCACGCTTATCAATATGTTGAAACCGATTTTAATGTTAGCACACGGATTGATGGTGCCATAGAAGGTAGTGCTAAAATTATATTTGAGGTGAACGAAGCCAATCAATATAAGCTAACTAGCACGATTAAGCCAAAAGGCTTAGCCGCAATAATTATCTCTAATTTAGTGCAAACTAGTGATGGCCAACTGACTAAAAATGGCTTGCAGCCTAGCAATTATGTATATCAATATGGCAATAAAGCCGATAAAACCTATACTGCTAAATTTGATTGGCAAGCTAGAAAAGTGGATCTAATCACATCTAAAAGTACAAAAATTGAGGAAATTAGCGATGGTACGCAAGATTTACTCAGTTTTATGTATCAATTTATGTATGTTGCACCTTTGGAGCGTATGCAAATTAGCATTGCTACTGGAAAAAAATTAGCCCTTTATGATTATAGTTTTAGCGGTGAAGAAAATATTAACACTCCATTAGGCGAAATTAAAGCCATCCATATTTTGCATGAAAGCGAAGATTCGGATGAAAAAACAGAGCTTTGGCTGGCGTTGGATTATCAATATGTGCCGGTAAAAATTCGTAAAACAGAAAAAAACGGTAAAGTGTACGAATTAGTCGCTAATCGCATTAACACGTCACGGCCAGCACCCAATTAACTTTAGAAATTAAGACAACATTATGACCCCAAATTTACTGCGCCAAGCCGCCATGCTACTGACTAATCTGCTGGATTTTAATAGCCCAGCCGATGCCAAATTAGGCGATTTTTTCCGCAATAATCGTGAGCTTGGCACCAAAGACCGTGCTTTTGTGGCCGAAAGCGTATATGGCGTGTTGCGCCGTTTACGCTATTTAAGCGCGGTAACCGCGAATGACGCCAATGACCCGGACGATGCGCGTAAGCTGATTTTGGCGTGGCTATTGCGTGTACAAGGCAAAAGTATCCGCGAATTAGAGCCTATTTTAAATGAGCAACAAACCGAGTGGGCGCATACAATTAAAGCTAAATCGACGCAAGATTTCCCGTTGCCTGTGCAAGCCGATGTGCGCGATTGGTTGTGGATTAAGCTGGTGGCGCAATATGGCGAAACTGAAGCGCTGACCATTTGCCGCAGTATGTTTGATCAAGCCGCGCTAGATTTGCGCGTAAACACCATTAAAGGTACGCGCGAAGAAGTATTGGCGCGCATGTTGGCCGAAAATACCATTAAAGATAACGTAATAGAAGCAACGCCGCATTCGCCGATTGGTATTCGCATGGGCGCGCGCTTAAACATTAGCAAACATGTGCTTTTTGAAGCCGGCAAGATTGAAGTGCAAGACGAAGGCAGCCAATTATTGGCGTATTTAGTTGCACCAAAACGCGGCCAAATGGTGGCGGATTTTTGTGCAGGCGCAGGCGGCAAAACACTGGCAATTGGCGCTTTAATGAAAAACACAGGCCGTTTATATGCGTTTGATATATCCGAAAAACGTTTATTTAATTTGGGCAAACGTCTTAAACGTTCTGGTTTATCTAATCTGCATGCGCAAGTCATCAGCTCTGAAAATGACCCTAAATTAAAACGCTTAAATGGTAAATTTGACCGCGTATT
>JAYWCF010000263.1:0-3659 GCA_043780715.1 Methylotenera sp.
GCTATGCAAGCGCATCAGCAAGCCATTATAGATGGCGGTTTGCCAGCGTATCATGCCTATACTTTTGTGGCCCTGCGCCAGCTGGGCGCGGCACACCAACTAGGCGCGCATTTTTTACGTTGGCTAAATGCTAGTGATGCGCACTTAATAGCCGCTGCCGACGCCTTTGAGCAGATTTCAGCCAGCGCCAAAATGCTGGTATTGAAACTGGCGCGCGTTAGCCACAGCGGCAAACCTGCTGATTTAACTGCAATTTTTGATGAAATGGCTAATCAGTATGATTTGGCTAGCCAGCATTTAGATGCGGCATTTGCTTAAAAATTATGGCATCGCACCAAGCCCAATCTGCTGCCGCACATTTTCTGACATCACTGGCAGGCGAAACTGTTAGGCTATTAAGCACGCAGGCTGGCTGCCAGTTTGAGCTTATAAGTACGCCCAGCAACGCCTACCAAACGCCTGCCGATATCCCAGCGGATGCCATGTTTGTGGCGGCTGATATTCCCAATACGATTTCAACAAAAGATGCCGCCAACGCCGATCAGCTTGATCACTGGTTGCGGCTTAATTTTGAAACCCCAGTTAGTTTTGACGTTAATGTAAATAAAGAACATCTGCAATTTTTGCAGTTTGAGGGCTTGCTAACCCATGCCGATGTGTTTTTAAATGGCGCGTTAATGCTGCAATCGCACAACGCTTTTCATACGCATCTGCTTGAGGTGACGCATCAGCTTGCAGCCAACAATCAGCTGCACATTTGTTTTAGGGCCATTGCGCCACTGCTTGCGCAAAAACAGCCGCGCGCACGCTTTCCTACCAGATTAATTAACCAGCGGCATTTACGTTTTATACGCACGCCCACACTGGGTTATATGCCAGGCTTTGCGTCAGAGGCCAAATTAATCGGCGCTTTCAGGCCAATCAAGCTGATTATGCAGGCGCAGTTTGTGGTGCAATCGGCACATATTAATGCAGTTTTAATTGGCGATAAAACGGGTAAAGTTTCAGTTAGCTTGCGCTTAAGTTGTTTAGCAAAAATCCCTAAAATGGGCACTTTATTGCTTGTAGATGAGACAACTCAAACAGAAATTGCGCGCGCACAAGTCAAACTTAATTGTGCAGATAATATTGCGCATTTTGAGGGTGAAATTGAGGCGGCAAACATTGCCGCTTATTGGCCGCATACGCATGGTATGCCAACGCGCTATTTATTAAAATTGGTGTTAGATGCGAATAGCGATGCGCTAGAAATTGTAATTGGCCGCTACGGTTTTCGCCGCATAACGCGCGCCAATGCGCACGATTTATCACTGCAAATCAATAACGCCGCTGTGTTTTTACGCGGCGCTTGTTGGACGCCAATGAATCCACTCAGCTTGCAGACTTCAGTTGCAGATATGCGTCAACGCTTGTTGCTACTTAAAAATGCTGGCATCAATATACTGCGCCTGCCTGGCAATATGCCGTATGAGTGCGATGAGTTTTATGAAATGTGCGATGAACTTGGCATTTTAATTATGCAAGATTTTGCCTTTACCAACTTTGATTATCCTGAAGATAAGGCTGAGTTTGTGGCCAGTGTGCAGCAAGAAGCCGAAACATTTTTGCGCAAACACGGCCACCGCGCTTGTTTAACGTTGCTGGCTGGCAATAGCGAGGTGGCGCAACAAGCGGCGATGATGGGCGTGGATTTAGATCAAATTCACAATCGTATTTTTGATGAAATACTTAAAAATATTTGCGCAGAACACGCGCCCAATGTGCCGTATGTAAGCTCTAGCCCAAATTCAAACGACATTCCGTTTCATGCCGGAAATGGCACATCGCATTATTACGGCGTGGGTGGTTACAGACGCAGTTTTGAAGATGCGCGCTTGTTTAAAGGCCAATTTATTGCCGAATGTTTGGCTTTTTCGCATGTGCCAGAAGACGCAAGTTTGTATCAGTTTTTTAATAACGAATTTATGCCAGCACATCACCCTAGCTGGAAACAAGGCGTGCCGCGCGATAACGGTTCGGGCTGGGATTTTGCCGATATTACCGATTATTATATTGAGCAATTATTTGGCATTAACCCAACCCAATTGCGCATTACCGAGCCGCAACGGTATTTAGATGTGTGCCGCGCCACCAGTTGCGAAGTGGTTGAGCGCACCATGAATATTTTGCGTGCAAACAGCGCCCAAAGCCGTGCCGCCTTAGTGTGGTATTTGCATGATTTAAAGCAAGGCGCAGGCTGGGGCTATATCGATAGTTTGGGCGTGCCAAAATCGGCATTTTATGGCTTAGCGCGTGCATCGCAGCCAAGCACTATTTTATTTGTAGATGAAGGTTTAGAAGGTTTGGCCGTTTACTTAGCGCATGATGGCGCAGCGGTGCTAGATTGCCAGCTTGAAATCGCCTTAATTACGGCTTATGGCACAATATTTGAACAAGCAACCCAGCCTTGCCAGCTTACGCCAAATAGCCTTAAACGCATTAGCGTAGATGCTTTTTTAGGCAGGTTTGTTGATTCTAGTTATGCCTACCGCTTTGGCGCACGAGGGTTTGTGGCTTGTGTTGCCAAACTAGTTGCTGCAAATGGGCAAGTAATAACCCAAAAAACACATGCCGATTCTGTTGTCATGCTAGATAAGCACCAAGATTTAACCTTGACTGCACATGCGCAACAAATAGAAAAAAACAGCTATCTATTAACAATTAGTAGCAATAAGCCTGCCTTTTTTGCAGCAATACAAGCTGTTGGCTGCCACTTAAGCGACAATTATGTACATATTATGCCGAATTTTGATGCGCAGATTAATCTGCAAATGACCGAGCAACAAGCGCTTCATGCCCGCGTGCGTGCATTCAATCATAGCAAAAGTTTTCCTGTCAATATTACTGAATTATGAATTTAGAGGCACCAACATTGACAAGTTATTTACCACCTAAGCTATACCGCGGCTTGCTCATGCTAACCTGCTCTTGGTCAGGCGCGCGCGTATCCGAAGGCTCGCTATTGATTAAGGTGCATGATGTGCCCAATGCCACCAAATTGCCATTAATATGGTGTGGCGGCCCGGTAGAGATGCCTACCGTTATTTCTGTATGCGGACAAGAACGCAGTATTTATGGTTTGCGCGGCACCTACGAATTTGTTCAGCCCACGCATGACGTTATTACCGCATTAAGCCGTTATTATGCCGATGAAATTGAGCGCACTATTGCAGCAAAAAGTTATTTAATAGCCGGCAATTGCGCTGCAGCCTACATTGCCATTGAAATTGCAGAGGTTTTGCATAATCGTGGCTGCCATGTTGGGTTTTTGGGAATTGTTGAGCGGGATGTTAGTGAAAATACGTTTCCACTAAAGGCTGCCAGAAAAATCTATACAAAAATTGATCGAATTGGCACGCTGACACAGCGATTTTTTAATGTATTTTTTGGCGGTAATTCAGGCGCAAGTAAAATAGAAGCCATCAAAAAAATAGCCGCTGTGGTTATTAAAAAATTCAAAAAAGCGACGCTTGATTCGCGCACTTTAATTCAATACAAATCACTTGAAGATGACAAAACTTATCTATTAAAACAGTATCATGACAAGATTAGCTTGATATTTGTCAGTTGGGGTGTATTTGGTTTTTATCGGTTTAATTTCTTTCAGAAATATTGGCGAA
>JAYWCF010000264.1:0-10004 GCA_043780715.1 Methylotenera sp.
GAAAAACACGCATTATATGAATGCAACGGGCTTGCCTGATGCTAATCATTACACAACCGCCAGCGATTTAGCCTTGTTAGCCACCGCTTTAATTCGCGATTTTCCACTGGAATATCGCCGCTTATATTCCGTTAAAGAATACACTTACAACAATATTAAACAGCCAAACCGCAACCGTTTACTATGGCTAGATGCCAACGTAGATGGCATGAAAACGGGCCATACTGAAACCGCTGGTTATTGCTTAATTTCATCATCCAAGCGTGGTGATACACGCTTGGTATCTGTGCTCTTAGGCGCTGTAAGTGAGGCAATGCGTGCTTCTGAAAGCCAAAAATTACTCAATTATGGTTTTCAATTTTATGAATCAACCTTGGTTTACAAACAAGGGCAAATTATCAACACCTTGCGCGTCTACAAAGGCCAAGATAAAGCAGTGGCCGCCACTGTTGCTAAAGACTATTATTTAACATTACCAAAAGGCGATTACGCCAAAGTAAAAGCCAGCATGACCAGCCAACAACCTTTAATTGCGCCGATTAAAGCAGGCCAAGTGATCGGCAAAATCACCTTTAGTATGAACGGCAAAGTGATTAATACGCAAAATTTATTGGCGGCTAAAACGGTTGAACAAGCTGGATTCTTTGGCCGAATTGCCGACAGCATTCGATTAATGTTGATGTAATATTTGGCAAAAAAATATGGTAGAACAACCAACCAATCAAGAAACCTTAATCGAATTTCCATGTGATTTTCCGATTAAAGTCATGGGCGAAACGCATCAACACTTTACGCAAGAGATGGTGAAAACGATTCGCCATTTATTACCTGAATTTGATGAATCTAGTATTGAAATGCGCGGCAGTTCGGGTGGTAAATACATCAGCTTAACTTGCTTGGTTTATGTCACTTCTAAACCGCAATTAGATGATATTTATCGCGCCTTAACATCGCACCCCATGGTAAAAGTTGTGCTGTAAGCATGCAAGTGCTTGGCCGCGATTTAGGTCGCACCGATTACCAAACCACATTGGCCGCCATGCAAGCATTTACCGCCAGACGCACTGCCGAAACACCTGATGAATGCTGGCTAACCGAGCATGACAGCGTGTATACCTTAGGCCTCAATCGCCAAGGCACTCGTTTTCCTGATAACGCGATTCCAGTGGTGCCAGTCGACCGTGGCGGCAAAATCACCTACCATGGCATTGGCCAAGTGATTATTTATGTGCTGGTTGATTTAAAGCGCCGCCAGCTTAATGTACGCCAATTGGTGCAAATCATGGAATCCAGCATGATTGAATTATTAGCCCGCTATAATATTAATGCTGATACCAAAAAAGACGCGCCAGGTGTGTATGTGTGGGCAGATTCTCAACAGAAAAAAATCGCCTCACTGGGTTTGCGCCTTAAAAATCAATGCAGCTACCACGGCCTTAGCTTGAATGTGGATATGGATTTAAGCCCATTTAGCGCGATTGACCCTTGTGGATATTCTGGTTTGCAAATGACGCAAACCAAAGACTTGGGCATTGAACAAACGCCACATGAGTTAGGCCAAGCGTTAATGCAATTATTGAAAGAAAAATTAGCATGTCCGATTTAACTAATACGGCCACAAACATTGCGCCTGTAGACACATTGCCTGCCAAAAAAGTCGCTGGCGTTAAGCAAATTGACGCCGAAAAAACCGCGCGCATTCCGATTAAAATTATCCCGCAACCCATGCTGCGCAAGCCAGAATGGATACGCATGAAAGTGCCTGACAGCGCACGCTTTCAAGAGATTAAGCAGGTGCTTCGCGACAATAATTTGCACACGGTGTGCGAAGAAGCCAGTTGCCCGAATATTGGCGAATGCTTTAGTGGCGGCACCGCTACTTTTATGATTTTGGGCGATATTTGTACGCGTCGCTGCCCGTTTTGCGATGTAGCGCATGGCAAACCACTTGCCCCAGATGTGAATGAGCCCGAAAACCTAGCGCGCACCATCGCGCAAATGCGCCTTAAATATGTGGTGATTACCAGTGTGGATCGTGACGATTTAAAAGACGGCGGCGCGCAACACTTTGTGGATTGTATTCGTGCCGTGCGCGCAGCTTCACCCACTATCAAAATTGAAATTTTGGTACCTGATTTTAGAGGCCGCTTAGATGTTGCCTTGCATATTTTGCGCAACGCGCCACCGGATGTGATGAACCATAATTTGGAAACTGTACCGCGGCTTTATAAGCAAGCAAGGCCTGGCTCAGATTACCAAAATTCACTCAGCTTGCTTAAAGAATTTCACGCCATGTATCCAGACGTACCGACCAAATCTGGCTTAATGCTAGGGCTGGGCGAAACCGATGATGAAATTATTCAAGTGATGCAAGACTTGCGCGCGCACAATGTAAGCATGCTGACATTAGGCCAATATTTGCAGCCCAGCGTGCATCATTTACCGGTGATGCGCTATGTGAAACCCGCCATTTTTGACAGCTTAAAACAAAAAGCCGACGCCATGGGCTTTAATAATACCGCCAGCGGCCCCATGGTAAGAAGTAGCTATCACGCTGACGCGCAAGCACAACAAGTTATATAGTCGCTCAGGCGCATCAAATTGTATAGATGCGCAAGTGCATAGCCTTACTTAAGGATTAATATGGTTCCACATTTAACAACCGCACTCAATGGCCCGCTACTTAGCATCGAAAAACGCATGCTAGAAGATATGCCGAAAATCGAGCATTGGTTTCGTTCGCAGTGGTTAGAATACGCGTCGCCGTTTTATGCGTCGGTTGATTTACGTAATGCGGGCTTTAAATTAGCGCCAGTAGATACCAACTTGTTTCCGGGCGGCTTTAATAATCTGAATCCCGAATTTTTAAGTTTAAGCGTGCAGGCCGCGCAAGTGGCTGTAGAAAAAATCTGTCCTGAAGCGCACAGATTGATGATTATTCCCGAAAATCACACCCGCAATACCTATTATTTGCGCAACGTGGTTGAGCTAGTAAACATTATGAAAGCCGCTGGTTTAGATGTGCGCGTGGGCACGATTAACCCTGAAATTACTGAACCAACCACGCTTGAAACGCACGATGGTCATCAACTTTTACTAGAACCTGTGGTGCGTGTTGGCAATCGCATTAAGCTGGTGAATAAAGAATTAGGCGATTTTGATAGCTGTGCGATTTTGCTGAATAACGATTTATCAGGCGGCGTTCCCGATATACTTAAAAATCTTGAGCAAAACTTGATTCCGCCATTACACGCGGGCTGGCACGTTAGACGAAAATCGCAACATTTCGAGGCATATAACCGCGTAGTAAGCGAATTTTCAGCGCTTTTAGGCATTGATGAATGGCTATTGAACCCCTATTTTGAAACCTGTGGCGAAATCGATTTTCATGCACGTACTGGTGAAGAATGTTTGGCACTAAAAGTAGAACAATTACTGACCAAAATTAAAGCAAAATATGCCGAATATGGCGTAACGCAAGAGCCGTTTGTGATTGTAAAAGCCGATGCAGGCACCTACGGCATGGGCATTATGACGGTGAAATCGCCTGACGATGTGCGCGATTTAAATCGTAAAGCGCGCAATAAAATGTCGGTGATTAAAGAAGGCCAACAAGTGTCTGAAGTGATTATTCAAGAAGGTGTTTACACCTTTGAAAGCATAAATGACGCGGTGGCCGAACCTGTTGTATATATGATGGATCACTTTGTGATTGGCGGTTTTTACCGCGTACATACTGGCCGCGCAATAGATGAAAATTTAAACGCGCCTGGCTCACATTTTGAGCCGCTGGCGTTTGAAAAACCTTGTAGCTTGCCCGATTGCACAGGCGCGCCTGATACAGTGCCGAACCGCTTTTATGCTTATGGCGTAGTAGCGCGTTTGGCCTTATTGGCCGCCGCGATTGAGTTGCAAGAATCAGATCCATTAAATAGCTAAAAATGAAATTTCTTTTTATTTTAGATCCGTTAAGTAGCCTTAAAAGCTATAAAGACACTAGCATCGCCATTATGCGTGAGGCGGCTAAACGCGGCCACAGCTTGTATGTTTGCCAGCAGCATGACGTTTTTTTGCGCAATCAATTCGTTAAAATAAATGCCTGGGCGTTTAGTTTTAGTGATGGCAAAAAATGGTATGAATTAGGTGAAAGCCAAGAGTTATTGCCAAGCGAATTTAGCGCGGTTTTAATGCGTAAAGATCCGCCGTTTGATAACGAATATTTATACAGCACCTATTTATTAGAACTGGCCAGCAATCAGGGCGCGCGCGTTATCAACAATCCATCTGCAATTCGCGGTTGGAACGAAAAATTATCCGTCGCCAAATTTGCACAATTTGCGCCAGAATTTTTAGTGACGGCTAACGATGATTTGATTCGCGCGTTTTTAGCTGAACATAAAGACATTATCGTTAAACCGCTAGATGGAATGGGCGGTACTGGCATTTTTAGGCTTACCGAAAACGATCCCAATATTGGCGCCATTTTAGAAACAGCCACCAAATTTGGCGCGCAAACCATTATGGCCCAGCGCTATTTACCGGCTATTTTGCAAGGCGATAAACGCATTATTGTGATTAATGGCGAGCCGTTGCCGTATGCTTTAGCGCGCATTCCAAAAGCGGGCGAAACGCGTGGCAACTTGGCCGCAGGCGGCACAGGCGTTGCGCAATTATTAAGCGCGCGCGATTTAGAAATCGCAAAAACCGTAGGCGCAACGCTAAAACAAGAAGGTTTATTTTTAGTTGGCTTAGATGTAATTGGCGATTACTTAACCGAAATTAATGTCACCAGCCCCACAGGCATGGTGGAAATTGCCGTGCAAACATCGTGCAAACCGGCAGAGGTTTTTATGGCGGCGCTAGAAGGTATTTGCCAGCCATAATCAAGTCGCGCTATAGTGGTGCTTATGCGCCTACTTTCACTATTTGCCTTTTGTTTATTCCTTAATTCTTGCACTAGACCAGAACCGATACACAACACGCAAAGCTACGTTTTTGGTACGCTGGTGGATATTACGATTTATGGCGAATCGGAAGAAGAAGCGCAAGAAATTGCGGGTGAAATTATCCGCGATTTTCAAGAATTGCATAACCGCTTGCATGCTTGGCGTGCCAGTGAAATTAAATCGCTTAACCTTGCGTTTAAACGCGGCAATTTACCCGCATCCATTAAGCCAGATATTGCCGCCATCATTTCAGATGCCACTGCACTTTCGATTCAATCTAAAGGCGCTTTTAACCCTGCCATTGGCGCGTTGATTAATTTTTGGGGCTTTCAAAGCGATGAATTAAAACCGATTAAAATTGATGACCATAAAATAAAAGAGCTGGTTAATCACAACCCGCAAATGGTGGATATTGCGATTAAAAATGGCAAAGCATTCAGCACCAATCCACATGTTAAGCTAGATTTGGGCGGTTACGCCAAAGGCTATGCCCTAGATAGCGCCATGCAAACTTTGCGCCAACATGGCGTTAAAAATGCCTTAATTAATGTGGGTGGCAATATCATTGCCTTAGGTCAGCATGGCGATAAGCCTTGGCGCGTAGGCATTCAGCATCCGCGCAAGCCCAGTGCAATTGCCACACTGGATTTAGAAAGCGGCTGGGCGATTGGTACTTCTGGCGATTATCAACGCTATTTTATGATTAAAGATAAGCGCTACTGCCATATTATCGACCCCTCAACAGGCTACCCAGTAACAGGCGTGCAGGCCGTTACCGTGTTAATTCCGCCACAAGCAAACGCAGGTACATTGTCCGATGTAGCCTCAAAACCTATTTTTATTGCCAAACCTAATTTACGCGCCGAAACGGCAAAAGAAATGGGCGTGGATAACTTTATGGTGATTGAGTCCGACGATAAAATTATCACTAGCAGCGCTATGGCCAAGCGTATTACTTGGACAGATGTGGCTACTGCGAAGTATGTTACGCAACTTAAGCCTTAAGCTTACAAAAAATCTGTTTCGCCAACACCCAAAGCCGTTAGCGGGTGATTGGCTTATTATTTTAATTGGCTTTTTTAGTGTCATTTGGATGTTTCAGCAATTTTGGCAAACTACACCGGCCAGCCAATTTAGAATCCGCCAAGGCAATCATATTATTGGGATTTTCGATTTAAATCAAAGTCGCGAACTACGCATTAAAGGCGCAAAAGGTGAGTCGCATATCAGCATACAAGATGGCAAAGTGCGCTTTAAACAATCACCTTGTAGCAACCAATATTGCGTGCATCAAGGCTGGCTAAATCGTGCAGGGCAGGTAGCCATTTGTTTGCCTAATCAAATTAGTGTGCAGTTATTGGGCGCCAAAAACACATATGATTCGCTCAATTATTAAATTTAAAGCTAGCGCCACCAACGCTATAAGCAATCGTACGGTTGCCATTCACACCACGCCAGAAGATCACCAAATCGCTCAATTAACAGCATTGGCGATTGGCCTGCATTTAATAGAGGCAATCATCCCATCGCCGCTACCCGGCGTTAAACCTGGCATCGCCAATATCGTCACACTATACGTGCTTTATCAATATGGATTTAAAACCGCCGCCTGGGTAAGCTTGCTACGCGTGTTTGCCAGCAGCTTATTATTGGGCCAATTTTTATCACCCACATTTGTGCTCAGCCTAAGCGGCGCACTGTTTAGTTTAAGCAGCTTATATTTTGCTCAGTACTTGCTAAAAAAATACTTTAGCGCCATCAGCCTAAGCATACTCGCCGCATTTGCACATATAGCAGGGCAACTTTTGATTGTGAGATTTTGGCTAATTCCACACACAGGAATTGTTTATTTGATTCCAATTTTCAGCCTAGCGGCGTTAATATTTGGGGTAATTAACGGTTTGATTACCGCAAAGTTGATCGCCAATCCTTTTTTATCCAAAAATATGCCGAAGTGAAAATGCTATGCAAATTTTTATTAAGCGCAAGTACCTGTTGCTGTTTTGCTTACTGACGGACGACCAGTTGCGCTTATTGTTACAACACGCTCTTGATTTCCAGCTTGAGGAGTCGCCCGACAAATAGTGAGAATTGCCTGAGTAGCACCAATACCTGTAGGCTGAAATGTTAAGCTGGTTAACCCAATGGATTCGCTAATCTTATAACCAGAACTTATTGCTTGCTGGCGCAGAATAACAGTTGTCCCGCTGAGTATAATCCAGCCTTGTTCCCACCCACCTGTTGCACAGGTTGTCCCATTTGTAGAAACACAAATAGTAACGGGCGCATTACTTTTAATTGCTTCACCTCTGGCTAAAAAAGCGTTACTCGCTAAATTATTAGAATATGAACGTAGCTTGGCACCTAAAATAGTTTCTTTAAATGATGGAATTGCAATCGCCGATAAAATACCCAAAATTGCAATCACCACCAATAATTCCACCATAGAAAAGCCAAATAACGCTCTAGGTTGTAGTGTCTTTTTATGCTGGCTAATCCGTCTATGGTTTACAAAAGTACTCATCATTTTTTAATATTCCAGTAAACCCTGCTTTTTGGCCTATTAGCAGAAGGTGGTGTTGGTGGCTCACCCCCTTGTAATTCAGAGTTTTTATTAGCTCCAATAATAAATGGTACTGTTTGACCATTATCTAAGGTAACCATCCCCGCTACTGGCGAAGGCGGCAAACCGCCACCTGCAATGATCTCACCGCGTACGAATCCAACTTTTGGTTTTGCGTTGGTGTAATCTAGATTGTAAACTCTTGCAGTACCCAATGTAGTGCATGCATCAGCAGCTGGCGGCGTTGGTTGATGCGTACTAAAAGTAACCGTATTAAACACAGTAATCGCACTAGTAACTACCTGCTCCTTGCTAATTAAATCCAAATACCAGCCTTTTTTGGCAGCAAGGTCACTGGCTGATGGCGTGGCGCTGCTTGTAATTGCAGTCAGCGAGTTATGGCACATGATACTGACACTACAATTACTTACTTCCGCCGTTAACCAAGTAACATCGGTTGGCTTATCTTTTACAACGTAAAAGCGGTTTTGAACTGCTGACGCCGCTGTGTAGGTACTTAAGGGTTTTTCACGGTCTCCAGAGCCCAGTAACAATATATATTCACCACTATCACCTTCAATCAGATCTGGTAAAAACATGAACTTACGGTTATTAACACCTGTACCACCAAATGCAGCAATTTTAGTCATTGTCCAACTTCCTGGGGGCGTTGTACCCATTGGCGTATTGGCAGTTGCACCAGAAATGCGGTACAGATTTCCGCCCAAATCCGCTACATAAGCGTATTTAGCCGGCGAAGTAGCGCTATCTGCCACTATAGCTATATCAGCAATTACGCTACTATCAGTAGTAAATGTTTTTAGTAAAGCACCTGTACCTGCATCTAATAAATAGACCTTATTGCCTTTGCTAGACGAAGTACAGCCTGAATTTGGATCTGCATCTTGGCAAGTATCATAACCACCACCCATAATTAGCATAGGGCCTGAGGTATAACCACTGGCTGTTAATACTTTTGGTGCCGACCATGTTTGGCCAATGCCCGTAAAACCGAGTGTACAACCAATATCATCACTCGCGTTGGGGCAACCAATTTTCCATAATAAAGATGGCGTTTTTGGGTTTAAATCGGGCACATTAAAAGCATATACTGCACGTCCGCCACGCCTCATTGTCGTAAAAATAGAAGCACTAGTTGCATTTTTATAAGCAGTCACTGCACCATCCACACCGTAATCTTTTGGCAAAGGCGTTGGTGTTCCTGTCGTGTGTCCAGGAAAGCTAATGGTAGTGGTATTGTCGCGAATACGTTTAATTTTTGGTAAAAATTCGGGCGCAACAAAGCTCCATAATTCACCACCTGCTGCTGTCGTACCAATATCAGCCGTACGATTGCCGTTTACTGCGTGTAATAAACCATCATTGCTACCGTAATATACAACCACTTTTGGTGATGCATCTGTGCCATGATTTATCGCTACAGGGCGGGAATGCACAACGTCAGCATGCACAGAAGGCCGCATCTGTAACAAGGTTATGCCATCTAAATTTTCGTCATCAACATCTAAGCCACGTTGCCAATTGATTAAGGCAGCACTTTCGGCAACATTTGTTAAAGACAAGCCAAGCATCGTTGGTGTCACACTAAGCGCATTAAAATCAACCAATCCAGCACATACAGCATTAGAACAAGTTTTAACACTTCGTGCCGCAACGTTACCAGAATCACGCAATTTATAACCTTGGGCGCCTTTTTCTACTATATTACCGTCTGGCGAATCTGAAGCATCTGATCCAACACTCGAAATACAATTACCTTGTGGTCTAAATTGCCAATAGGTAGTGGGGTCACTCCAAAAGCTTCGTGCACACTCGGCAATAAAGCCAGTCCCGCCTGCTGAAATTGCACTTTTATTATCCGCATCCAACAGTTGCAGTACATTATTTAAAAAACCTAATTTATATTGTTTTAAATTACCGTTCCATCTTGGATAAGAGTCGGCGTCTGGTCTAAACATACCAATATAAACTTGATTTAAAAACGTACCCTGTGTATTCACACTCACTGGTAAACTTACAGAGGCAAATACGGTGTTGACGGATTGAATTTCGGAAAAAATGTTGTTTAAAGCATCAGCAATTTGCGAACCACTGCTGCTTACATCAAAATATTTGCCACTACTAACACCTGCTATGCTTTTTAACAGCGCTGTAAAGCCAGGCCCTTGACCCGTTGTAACCTTATTGATATCAACTGTATAAGTGGTAATGCCAAGACTACTTTTTTTCATAAAGCGCGACCATTCATCTGCCACGTTACTTTGTGAACCGCTTGGCGAAATTGTAATCGTTGTTGTACTGCCACCTGACGCACTCAGCGCTGCTGTTGCTTGTGATGTGTCAGCATTATTATCTTGTGCAGGGCCATTGCTAATATAAATAATGTAATTTTTGGCGCAATTAGCAATTACTGGACTTACGTAAGGAGAACCCGCTTTAGAAAGCAATGCATTACCTGCTAAAGCATATACAGC
>JAYWCF010000265.1:0-3625 GCA_043780715.1 Methylotenera sp.
GCGCATTTGGCCAACTGCAACATCCGTGGTCACCTCAGGCCAACGTGCAGATTTTGGCACCCAGCCACCATCTGTGCCTGTCACTTCAAACTCATGCCCATGCAGGTGAATAGGATGGTTAGTCATGGTGAGATTACCCACACGAATACGCACTTTATCATTTTTCTTAACTACAAGCGGTGAAATGCCAGGGAAAACGCGACTATTAAAAGTCCATAAGTTGAAGTCCAGCATGGTATTGGTACGCGGCACGTAACTGCCTGGGTCAATATCGTAAGCGTTTAACAAAAATATAAAATCGCGGTCTACTTTGTGTAAATTTGGATTTTTAGGATGCGTAATCCAGCTGCCCATCATGCCCATCGCCATTTGCGTCATTTCATCGGCATGTGGATGATACATAAATGTACCAGCGCGCTTGGCTTCAAACTCATACACATAGGTTTTACCTGGTTGAATTGGTGCTTGCGTCAGGCCGCTTACGCCATCCATACCATTAGGCAGGCGCTGGCCGTGCCAATGAATGCTGGTGACTTCTGGCAAGCGATTGGTGACGAATATACGCACGCGGTCGCCCTCAACCACTTCTATCGTAGGACCTGGGCTTTGGCCGTTGTAGCCCCATAAATTCGCAAGCATGCCAGGTGCCATTTCACGTTTTACTGGCTCTGCTACTAAGTGAAACTCTTTCACACCCGCATTAATGCGCCACGGCAAGCTCCAGCCATTAAGCGTGGTTACAGGCATGTACGGCCTGCCAGTATTAGGGATTAGTAAGGGTTGCGTGTCGGGCTTATCCACACTGACAATCTCAGGCAAACGCGCCATGGCAACTTTGCTAACGGCGCTCATGGCAACAGCCGAACCAGCCATGCCTAAAAAATTTCTGCGGTTCATCATATTAAAAACCTTCTTTCATTGACATAGGTTCGCCCACTAGTTCCATCTCTAAATTACTATCCGCCACCCAAAAATCGCGCAAAGCGGCAATATAACTATTCACGCTTTGTATTTGCGCGCGCGCGTCGGCCATTAAATCAAATGGGCCAATCAACATACCGTTGTAACGCAACAAATTTTCTTGCAACATTTTTTTGCGTAGTGGCACTATGTCGTCTCTATAATATTGCGCAATAGCATAACTGGCTTGGTATTGCGCATAATGGCTACGCACTTGAGAGGCCGCCACCACAGCCAAATTGGCCGAGTGCTGCAGCGCCTGCATGTAAGTCGCCTCGGCACGTTTTACATTAGATTGCCCCCAATCAAAAATGGGCAATTCAAAACTAAGTGTAACGCCTTTTTTATAGGGGTCGCTGCGCTTACCCTCTAGCACCCGTGCGGGACCCAGCTCCAATATATTTACAAAACGAGTGGCCTTCGTCAAGCCTAATTGGCTGGCTAAAGCTTCTGTATAGGTGCGCATTTGCGTAATATCTAAACGCTTAGAAAAATCGTTATTATTCACTTCTTTGAGAGATTCATTCGATTTTGGCAAATCGGGCAAACGCTCTGGCAGCGTAAACGCCGTGCGCTCACTTAAGCCCAGCAAGCGCGTCAGTGCTTCTTCTGCCTGTAATTGTTTGTTTTTAGCTTGCGCCAACTCTAATGCAGCATCTGCATAAAAAACCTGCTCACGCGCCTTATCTAGCTCGCTAAAGTTACCCGCTTTTTGCATACGCTTGGCAAATTCAGCGGTGGCTTCGGCTGAGTCGTTCACCTGTATTAAATAATGCACACTTTCACGCGCCGCCAACGCATCATAATAGGCATTGCGGGTTTGGCGCGCCAAATTCAGCACTTGCAACACCACTTGATTTTGTGTGGCCGCAAAACGTTGCTTTTCAATCGCGCCAGCTTTAGGCAACGTAAATAGTGCCAAAATATTAAACGTAAGCGCCTGCTCAATTTTAAAATCGCCATTATTTTTAGCGTACAACATGCTAAAAATAGGGTTTGGCAAGCGCCCCGCTTGCACCACACTGGCCTCGGCAATTTGCAAATCATAAAAGCTAGCCTGTAATTGTGCGTTATTAATCAAGGCAATTTGTACTGCGTCATTTACGTTTAATGGCTTTGCTAGCAAGGTATTAAGCTGCTCTGTGGCCACTTTTTTTTGCGCATCCGTGTTTACCCAAACAGGCTTTTGCTTAATATAATTTTGCGTGGTTTTTTCCACGCTATTAAAACCACCATCGGGGCTAAACGTGGCGCAACCAACCAATATCAATGGCAATAATAAAGCGAATGGCTTTAATTTCAATTGCTTAGTCTTATGCTTTGGCTTAGCTTTGGCACATGCTAATTGATGATAGGTAAGCATCACTTTATACTCCTAAATTTCTGACAGTTTTAATCAAGCTTAAACGCATTTTTTACACTTACTTTTTGACAGTTGGTTTTTTTACTTTTTTAATAGTTTTCTTTTTTGTCGATTTTTTAACCACTTTTTCTGGTGCTTTTTCTGGCATTTTTGCAGCTTCTGGCGTTGCTGTCGGCATTTCTTTCATCTGCTCGGGCGTCATTTTGCTGTGATCCATGTTTTTCATCTGTTTCATTTGCTCGGGCGTCATGTTGCTGTGATCCATGCCTTCCATGTCATCTGCTGCGTAGCTGTGAAAGCTGATTAAACAAACCATTAAAGCCAATGTAATGCGTGAATAATATTTCATTTTATTTCCTTCTATAAACTATAAAAATTAATGTTTCTAACGATAAAACTACGGTGTTGCTTTGCTTGTTTGAATCACTGGTTTGAATCATTGGCATATTGATGCTAATGATGGTCATGCCCACTAGGTTCATGATGCGTATAACCATCAGTGGCATCATGAGTTGCTGGATTAGAGGTTTGAGGTGGCGCTGTTGGCCTAGCTTGTTTCGTCGGTATTTTAGCTGGCGCTTCAGTCGGCACTTCAGTCGGCACTTCGGTCGGTACTTCAGTTGGCATGTCCATTTTCATGCTTTCATCCTCATGCACGTGATTATGTGCAAGCCCTTCATCTTCAGGCTCTGGCAGCGACAACACACCAATGCCATGCCGAAAGACCACCTCGCCGCCCAGCCAAGCGGTTGCGCCAATTGACGCGCTAGCTACGCCTAACAAAATCACAAAATAGAGCGGAAAAATCGCGGTTAATAGATGTTTTTTAATATCCCACAATGCCAATACTAACAACAAACATGCTGTACTAATAGCCCATACTCGATGTATCCCCATCGCCACATGGCCTGCATCATCGTGATTAACGCTGTTGTAAGCCAACCAGCCAAAAATAACAGCAACTACCGCCGATGCCGCCGCAAGCCACAACGCAAGGTGCGCTGCTGCAGCCCACTGAACCGCTAAACGATGCGGCTTTAACAGGGTTGAAAGTAAAGCCAGAGCAAATGCCACCATAGTGAGTACAATAGGAAAATGCACAAGCACGGGATGAAAGTTTGGGATAATTTGAATCATTAACATCTCAATTGTAAATAAAATAATTTAATGACTTGCGCCTTTTAACCATTGCTTGCTAAGTAATATATACGCCGCAGGCAACACAAATAAAGAAAGTAGCGGCGCAGTCAACATGCCGCCTACCATCGGTGCGGCAATGCGGCTCATGGCTTCAGAGCCTGT
>JAYWCF010000266.1:0-9967 GCA_043780715.1 Methylotenera sp.
AGATAGGGGCTGATTCTATGGCTAGAGAAGCGGGAAACGGCGCAACACAATCGCTAACCGAAATTAGTGAGCCAGTACTAAGGGGCGCTAAAAAATATATTGCCTTACGCCACCACCTGCAAATTGAAACTTCAGCCGAAAATATGCAAGCCAGTTTTGATGCGGCGCTTAAACATTGCGAAGCGCTAAGCTGCCACTTGTTAAGTGCTAATTTTAATCGCGAAACGTCCTATAACCCACCATCTGCAAGCCTTAGCGTGCGTGTGCCACCCAGAAATGTGGCTATATTTTTGAGCGGTTTAGCCAAAAATGGCGAGGTGATGCAACACGGCCGCGACAGTGAAGATAAGACCAACCAAGTGGTGGATGCCGATGCCAGAATCAGCAACCTAACCAATTTGAGGGATAGACTTAGGTTGATGTTAAGTGATAAAACCGCTAAATTCAAAGATATTATCGAAGTTGAACGTGAGCTAGCCAATACGCAGAGCGAGTTAGATAGCATGACGAGCGTGCGCAAAATATTGGCATTAGAAACCGATTTGGTGGCTGTGAATATTGATTTTACGGCCGAACAAGGCATTACCGAACAAGGTTTTTTTGCCCCTGTTTTGCGTGCGTTTCAAAGTGCTGGTCAAGTATTTATGGAAAGTATTGCAACGGTAATCACCTTTGTGATGGCGGCCATTCCATGGATGTTGATTGGCATCCCCATTTTCTGGTTGATGCGACGATATTGGGTTAAACTCAACCATAAAAAATGATTAGGCAGTCAACTTAGCTAAAAATGTAAAACGACTGGTTAAGAAATTAACTATAACGCTGTTTTAAAAGCCTTAATATGAAACGTTTTACCAATAAAGAAACATGCTGTGGTCTGTTAGTAGCTGTTGTATTAGCGTTGGCTGACTGTGTAGCGTATGCCGAAGAAGGCAATCCAATGATGTCTGAAGACGATTATATTGGTGATGTGCCCAAGGTATTAACCGTTTCACGCCTATCGCAAGCCGCCGCTGATGTGCCTTCTGCCGTTACCGTAATTGATCGCGAAACGATTCGCGCCAGTGGCATTGTAGATTTGCCGGAAATTTTTCGCTTGGTGCCAGGCATGTATGTGGGCGCCAACGCAGGCTTCGTTTATAACACTAATCACACCGTTAGCTATCATGGCATGACATCAGCCTATGCAGGCACTATGCAGGTCATGATTAATGGCCGTTCGGTATACAGCCCATTGTTTGGCGGCGTCAATTGGAGCGAGTTGCCAATTGCAATAGTGGATATTGACCGCATTGAAGTGACGCGTGGGCCAAATGCCGCAAGCTATGGTGCAAATTCTTATTTTGGGGTGATTAATATTATCACTCAGGTACCCGTTGAAACGCCGCACAATAGTATTGTTGCAACACATGGTAACGGACGAAATGAAATGTTTTATCGCCATGCTGGCAAGCAAGATGATTTAAGCTACCGTTTTACTGCAGGTTATCGGCAAGACGATGGCTTAGATAATAGGAATGATTTTAAACGCACACGTTTTATTAATTCGCAGGCTGAATATCATGTCGGATTTAAAGATGCGCTTGAATTTGAGTTTGGTATTACCGATGGCGCACGCGGCGAGGGTAATCTGCAAAAAGATCCGTTTATTTTTTTACCACGCACCAAACAAATCAATAATCACTATCAATTAATGCGCTGGCGACACCATGTATCTGATACCAGCGATTTCACACTGCAAGCGTTTCATAGCTACGATAAATCGGATGATGAAACGACATCTGTTAATTTAAGGGATATATTGCGACCAGTAAGTCGTAGCTTAGCCCGCAGTTTAGTAAACGATAATCTGTATATCAATAATACTGTTGAACAACAGCGCGCCGATATAGAAGCACAGCAAACTTTTGCAATTGGCAGCCAAATTAGAGCCGTTTGGGGAGGTAGCGCACGACAAGATTCGGTTTATGCGCCGCATTATCTAGATAGTGGAAAAACAGATTATTTTAATTTGCAGCGCCTATTTGGGCATGTGGAGTGGCGTGCGCATGAAATGCTGACGGTTAATGTTGGAGCCATGATGGAGCACAACGATTTTACTGGTACCGATACGTCGCCGCGCGTCAGCCTTAATTTTAAGCCGCATCCTAATCATACGTTTAGAATCGGTAGTTCTAGTGCTCTGCGCACCCCCAATTATGTAGAGGAGAAATTTCAAGATCGATTAGTCATACCAACCAACAATCCCAGACGAAATCCTTTAATTTTTCAATATACCGCAAATCAAGGTGGTTTATCGCCAGAGCGAATTGTTTCGCGGGAGATTGGATATTTAGGAAAAATAGATCGTTTTGAACTGGATGTTCGTTTATTTAGCGATAAAATTGATGATGTAATTAGAGATGCAGATAGAACCGACTTTACCTTGCCTACCAATGCTGTGTTGCTCAATCCACTTTTAGATGCCGATGTAAGAGGCGATATAAATCGCGGTGGCGCCAGAGTAGAAGGCGCAGAGTTTCAAGCTAATTGGCAATTGAGCCGAAGCACTAATTTGTTGGTCAACCATTCATATGTGCATATTCGCGAAACAAAAGAAGGTCTGAAGGGTGCGTTTGTAAATTCTGCGCCGCGCAACACGTTTAGCTCCCTACTCACGCATCGCTTTAACCATCAGTGGGATGCCAGTTTAGCTTATTATCAAATCAGCAAAGCTAGCCTTTTAGGGGATGGTGATCCAGTTGGTTTAATCCGAAAATCAGATCTTAGGGTTGCCAGAAAATTTGAAAACGGCCGCTGGAACGGAGAAGTTACAATGGTGATTGAAAATTTATTTAATAATCATTATCAAGAATTTGCCGATTACAACACTTTTGAACGCCGCGGCCGCGTGAATGTTAGACTAGATTTTTAATGCCATTAATCATTTATTTTATAGTGTATAAAGCGGTACATTTTGTCTATTAATGCAAACGAGCACTGCTGGCTTAAAAAGTTAGCCCTATTGGCGCTGAGCATCAGCTTGTACTGTCCTTTAATTTCGTATGCCTATACAGGCGTTACCATCATATTAAGTGCGCCTTCGCAAACTTATTTAGAGTTTGTGGACCATTTTAAAGATGAACTTATTCTGACAAAAAATACCGCTTTGCGTGTTAGAGTAATTGACTTGCAAGAGACTGAAAGGCCTGTTGTGGCAGAAAATAGTGAGCTAGTAATTGCGCTTGGAGTGAAAGCGTTAGAGGTCGCTAGTAAATTGAAATTCACCACGCCTGTATTAGGTGTTTATACACCTTTGCCCAGTTTTAATAGCCTGCTAGCCGCCAGTGGCCGCGATTTAGGTAATTTCAGTGCCATAGTTTTGGATCAACCTTATTCGCGGCAAATGCAGCTTATCAAAATGCTGTTGCCGAATGCCAAAAGCATTGGTGTGATGTTGGGTAAAACATCATCTCAATACAATGAATTAATTAAAGATGCTGGTGAGAGAAAAGCAATTAATATTTCGATTGAGACAATTCATCAAGAAACCGAATTGATTCCAAAACTGCAAAAGCTACTGGATAATAATGATGCGCTTCTGGCTATTCCTGATCCTATGGTGTACAGCCGCGAGACAGCACAGCCTATTTTACTCACCACCTATCGTCATCAAAAGCCAGTCTTTGGCTACTCACAATCTTATGTGCGAGCTGGGGCGTTGGCGGCCGTGTATACCAATACAAAACAATTAGCCAAACAAGCGGCAGAAATAACCGTGAGAAGCCAAGCCGCACCTGGTATATTGCCGCCGCCACAAACCCCCAAATATTTTTCGCTTTCTATCAATTATCAAGTAGCGCGCTCATTAAACGTGATAGTTGCTGATGAAGAAAAGCTCTACAAAAAATTGTTAGAAGCGGAGGCCACTCAAAATGAATAAAGCCGATGAAAAGTCAGTAATCGAAAAAGTTGCAAAGCCCGTTAAGCCGCGTGAAACGGCGCTGGGTTTTGATGATTTGGGTATTAAATCGCGCGTTATATTGCTGGGTACTATTCCTGCCATGCTATTTGCGATTATTTTGGCGGGTTATGCCATCTCAAACGTGTTTGATGTGCTGAATCAATCCTTAAGCGATCGCGGCCGCATTATAGCCTCACAATTGGCGCCAGCAGCCGAGTACGGCGTTATTTCGGGCAACAAACAAATTCTGCAAAAACTGGTACAACAAGCCTTAATTAATGAGCAAGATGTAAGAACGGTATTGGTGATTGATAACAAGGGTACGGTACTGGCATTAAGCGGTCGCCCGTTGCCACAAGATTTAATCAATCGCATTGATTTGGATAATATTAACGAATTTAGGCAGAAAAATAGCATTATATTTACCGCGCCCATTAGCCGCAGCTTGGTGGAAATTGATGATTTTACAAGTGCGAATGATGCCGATCTTAATCTAAAAAAAATGGAAACGCCACAGCAAATTGGCCAGGTTTATGTGGATTTAAGTAACCAAACGTTGCAAACAATTAAGCAGGATTTAGTCAGCAAAATTGTATTAATTGGCTTTTTAGGCTTGTTGTTAAGCGCGCTAATTGCATGGCGCATTGGCCGAAATATTACCAAACCGATTCAGGAAATTGCTTACGCGGTTAATCAAGTCAGCGAAGGTATTTTTGCGCAAACCATTACTGAAAACTCAAGTGGCGAACTTAAAACGCTGCAAAAAGGCTTTAATTCCATGTCTAGCAGCCTTAAGCATGCTTATGATGTGATGCAGGACAAAATTAATGACGCCACCACCATGCTGCGGCATCAAGCGCAACACGATGATTTAACAGGATTAATTAACCGCCGCGAGTTTGAGACAAGGCTAGAGCGTAGCTTAAAAAATGTGTACGAAGCCAACGCACAACATGTATTTTGCTACATGGATTTAGATCAATTTAAACTGGTAAATGACACTTGCGGCCATGCCGCTGGCGATGAATTGCTCAGACAAATCAGTACCTTATTTGCCAATCGCATGCGCGATAGAGATACCTTGGCGCGTTTAGGTGGCGATGAATTTGGTTTGCTGCTCGAAAACTGCAGTCTGGCTGATGCCAATCAAATTACCAATACCATTCTTAAAATTGTGCGCGATTATCGATTTATGCATGACGATAAAATCTTCAACATTGGCGTTAGTATTGGTATTGTGGTGGTGAATGCAAGCTTTGAAAGCGTGAGTGAGATTATTCATGCGGCCGATTCGGCTTGTTATTCTGCCAAAAAAGCCGGCCGTAATCAGAGCTTTTTGTTTAGTGCCGGCGATATTGAGGTTACTCAACGCCGCAGCCAAGTGGAAGCGATTTCGGACATTACCGCCGAAATTGATGATGAGCAATTTATGCTGTATTGCCAGCCCATTGTGCCCTTGTCTGTTGATGTGCCAGCGCAGCATCACTTTGAAATATTAATCCGCAAGGTCAGCGCAGATGGACAAATTATGTTGCCAACATCGTTTATTCCATCGGCAGAGCGTTATCATTTAATGCCCAATATTGATCGCTGGGTGATTCGCAACACCTTTGCCGCCTATCGCGAAATGTTGGATAAAAGTTTAGAAAAATGCAATTACGTATTTTCAATTAACTTATCGGGCACATCGCTTGGCGACAAAAGCTTGCTGGGCTTTATCCGCGAGCAATTGGTGATTTACGCCATACCCGCAACCGCTATTTGTTTTGAAATCACCGAAACCTCTGCCATTGTGAATCTTAAAAACACTATTCACCTATTTACCGCTTTAAGAAAATTAGGCTGTAGCTTTGCGCTAGATGATTTTGGTAGCGGTATGTCATCGTTTACTTACCTTAAAAATTTCGAGGTCGATTATCTAAAAATTGACGGCGCGTTTGTTAAAGAAATGCACATTAATAAAATTGATCACGCCATGGTGCGTTCAATTCATAGCGTGGCAGAAGCCATGAATATAAAAACGGTGGCTGAATTTGTAGAAAATGACGCGATTTTAAAAGAACTTAAAAGCATTGGCGTGCATTATGGACAAGGTATGCACCTAGGCGCACCGGTATCGATTAAAAAATTGATTGAGAATTTTTCGCAATTAAACTCATAATGGTGTTTATTTAACGCACATAGCGTTTAACTACTTAGCCATTTATGATAGAAACCGATCGTTTTATTGCCCCAGAAGCCGCCAGCCCACAAGAAGAGGCGATAGAGCGCGCGCTACGTCCAAAAATATTAGATGAATACGTTGGCCAAGAAAAAGCACGCGGCCAGTTAGAGATTTTTATCAATGCTGCGCGTGGCCGCAGTGAAGCCTTAGACCATGTGCTGCTATTTGGCCCACCTGGCTTAGGCAAAACCACTTTAGCGCATATTATCGCCCGCGAGATGGGCGTGAATATGCGCCAAACCTCAGGCCCAGTGCTGGAACGCGCAGGCGACTTAGCCGCTTTACTCACCAATTTAGAGCCTAACGATGTGCTATTTATTGATGAAATTCATCGCTTAAGCCCAGTGGTTGAGGAAATTTTATACCCCGCCATGGAAGATTACCGCTTAGATATTATGATTGGTGAAGGCCCAGCCGCCAGAAGTGTGCGCTTAGATTTGCCGCCATTTACACTAATCGGCGCCACCACGCGCGCAGGCATGCTCACCAATCCATTAAGAGACCGTTTTGGCATTGTGTCTAGGCTAGAGTTTTACACCTCAGAAGAATTGGGCAAAATTGTGCATCGTAGCGCGGGTTTATTAGAAGTGCAAATTACCGCCACAGGCGCGCTAGAAGTGGCCAAACGTTCACGCGGCACACCGCGTATTGCTAACCGATTATTGCGACGCGTACGCGATTACGCGCAAGTGAAATCAGACGGCATTGTGAGTAGCGAAGTGGCAGACGCCGCGCTAAAAATGTTGGATGTGGATAGCCTTGGTTTTGATGTAATGGATAGAAAATTATTACAAGCCGTGCTTGAAAAATTTGGCGGCGGCCCAGTGGGGTTAGACAATTTAGCGGCGGCAATCGGCGAAGAGCGTGACACCATTGAGGATGTGTTAGAGCCTTATTTGATTCAGCAAGGCTACTTAATGCGCACACCGCGCGGCCGCATGGCAACCAGCTTGGCCTATCAACATTTTGGCCTGCCAGTGCCTAAAACATTAGCAACAGGTGAAGCTTGGCAGCAGTAAATTCGCACCAATGGACGGTACGCGTCTACTACGAAAACACCGATGCAGGTGGTGTGGTGTACCATGCGCAATACCTTAACTTTATGGAACGCGCGCGCACTGAGTGGCTGCGTATTTTGGGCTTTGAACATACCACTTTACTGCAACAATACAATTGCGTGTTTGTGGTACATAGCATGCAAATTCAATTTAAAAAATCCGCAAAATTGGATGATTTGCTGACAATTACTAGCCAAATCACTAAAATGGGCCGTGGCAGTTTAGAGTTTTTACAAACCATTGCGTTAAATCAACAAAAATTGGTAGAGGCAAATTTAAAGCTGGCGTGCGTAGATGCGCTAACGTTTAAACCAATAGCCGTGCCGCCTGCAGTGAAGTGCATCATGGAAAAACAAACGATGGAGTTAGTATGAGTGTAGCAAATGATATGTCTTTATTTACCCTAATTGCGGGCGCCAGCTTGCCTGTGCAGCTGGTCATGGTGATATTGCTGATTACCTCCATTTTTTCTTGGTGGTATATTTTTATTAAAGTGGCCACCATAAAAAGGGCTGAAACCGAATCGGAAGATTTTGAAAATAAATTTTGGTCTGGCGGCGATTTAAATAAGTTGTATGAAAGCGTGACGGCAGGCCGCCGCAAACCACAAGGCATGGCCAGTATCTTTGAAGCAGGCTTTAAAGAATTTATCCGTCACAAACAACAAGGCAAAATGGAAATTAGCGATGTAATGGAAGGCTCACGCCGCGCCATGCGCGCCGCTTACAACCGCGAACTAGATGACTTAGATGCGCATCTACCATTTCTAGCATCTGTCGGCTCTGTAAGTCCGTATATTGGCTTGTTTGGCACGGTATGGGGCATTATGAATTCGTTTCGCGGCTTATCTAGCGTGGCGCAGGCCACACTCAGCCAAGTAGCGCCCGGTATTGCAGAGGCGCTTATTGCAACGGCGATTGGCTTATTTGCAGCGATTCCAGCTGTGATTGCCTATAACCGTTTTGCTTCTAGCGTCGATAGGTTATCGGTGCGCTATGAAAGCTTTATGGAAGAATTCACCAATATTCTGCAGAGAAAGAGCTAAGCCATGGCGCGCACTCGCAAACGCCGCATGATGAACCAGATTAATGTGGTGCCCTATATTGATGTGACTTTGGTGCTGCTGGTGATTTTTATGGTAACGGCGCCAATGACGAATCCGGGTGTGGTTGATTTGCCAAAAGTTGGTCAGGAAGCACTTAAACAACATCCTGTGCCACCAATTGTATTGACTATAAAGTTAAACAAAAAAATCGAGCTAGAAAATACACCCATTACACGCGATGTTTTGCTTGCAAAAGTCAGGGATGAGCTTAAGAAAAATCCAGAGCGCGCCGTTGTAATAGCCGCTGATAAAAATGTTAAATATGATGATGTAACTGCAATAATGGGATTGTTGAAACAGAATAAAGTTGAAAAAGTTGGATTGTTATTAGGTCCAAATTAAAATGTTAAGAAAGCACGAAAATACAGACTCTTGGAAAGCGGGTTTTCTGGCGATTGCCGTGCATGTGCTTTTGTTGGGCGCCATGCTGGTATCGTTTAATTGGAAAGCGGCGCATCCTGTTTTAAATATCACCGAAGTAGAGTTGTGGGATAAATTGCCAGCGGCTAAGCCAGTTACTTTGCCACAGCCAAAGCCTGAACCCAAGCTTATTGTAGAAGAAAAGCCAGAACCAAAACCTGAGCCAATTGTAGAAAAAAAACCTGAACCAGAAGAGCCAAAACTAGACATTGCGCTTGAGAATAAGAAAAAGGAGCTTGAGCAAAAAGTAAAACTTGAGCAGGAAAAGCTAGAGTTAGAAAAATTAGAAAAGAAAAAAAAAGATGAACAAACTAAAAAGCTAGCAGAAGAAATGCGTGAGGATGCATTAAAAGATGCTAAAGCCGCTGAAAAGCAAGCAAAACTGGACCGCCAGAAAGCCTTAGATAAATTAAAACAAGACATGCTAAATGAAAATGCTGGCACTGATTCTAAAGCGGCAAGTGCCGCTAATGCTAGTGTGATTGGTGAATATACCGATAAAATTAAAAGCAAAATTCGCGGCAATGTGAATAAAACGCTGTGTGGCGATGGCAACCCAGAACTGCAATTTAATGTGGGATTGCTACCAACAGGTGAATTAAGTGGCCCGTCAAAGCTGGTTAAATCTAGCGGAAGTACCGCTTGTGATGATGCTGTAGAGCGCGCGATTGCGGCTTCTCAGCCTTTGCCGTTGCCAAGTGACCCTGCTATTTACGCTAAATTTAGAAATTTAAATTTGAAGTTTAAACCTAACGAATAGCTGTAAAACCCCCGTTCTTATAATGTAAACAAAGCGTAAAAGATGTAATTAAAATGTAAATAGGGTGGTATCAAAACGCGTTTGCAGTAGAATTTGAATGAACTTTTAAGCAGGAACTACACTAAAAGATAATGAGACTATTTAAATTAATCGCTTTTTTAGCCAGCTTTTTAATGGCAAACCTCAGTTATGCGGCACTGGATATTGAAATTAGTGGCGGTAGTGCACAACAAATTCCAATCGCCGTGGTGCCTTTTGGTAATGGCGGGGCGACCAAAGATAATATCAGCGATATTATTAGTGCCGATTTAAAAAGAAGCGGTTTATTTAGGGTGTTAGAAACACGCGGTATGGCTAATCTGCCAATAACGCCAGCCCAAATCAAGTATGCTGAATGGGTGGCTTTGCAAGCACAGGCGGTCACGGTGGGCAATGTAGAGCCGATTGCAGGTGGCCG
>JAYWCF010000267.1:0-3598 GCA_043780715.1 Methylotenera sp.
TTGAGATTGAGTAGTTCATGTTTGCAATGCCGCCTTCGTACATTAAATCTACAATCAATTTAAGTTCGTGTAAGCACTCAAAGTAGGCCATTTCTGGCGCGTAACCCGCTTCTGTCAATGTTTCAAAGCCTGCTTTAACTAACTCAACCGCACCGCCACATAAAACAGCTTGCTCACCAAAAAGGTCTGTTTCTGTTTCTTCACGGAAATCCGTTTCAATCACGCCACCTTTAGTGCCGCCGTTGGCTGCTGCATAAGAAAGTGATATTTCTTTGGCTTTACCAGATGTGTTTTGATAAACCGCGATTAATGAAGGTACGCCGCCGCCTTTTAAATACTCAGAACGCACGGTGTGGCCTGGGCCTTTTGGTGCAATCATAATCACGTCTAAATCGGCACGTGGCACGATTTGGTTGTAATGAATATTAAAGCCGTGTGCAAATGCTAGTGCCGCACCTTTTTTAAGGTTTGGTGCCACTTCAGCATGAAAGATGCCTGCCATTGTTTCATCTGGCAACAAAATCATGACAACGTCTGCTTCTTTAACAGAATCCGCAATGTCCATTACCGTATGGCCAGCGCCAACGGCTTTAGCCCATGAGCTGCCTTCTTTACGCAGGCCAATAGTGACTGTAACGCCGCTATCTTTAAGGTTGGCCGCGTGGGCGTGACCTTGTGAGCCGTAACCAACGATAGTTACTTTTTTGGCTTTAATAATGCTTAAATCTGCGTCTTTGTCGTAATAAACTTTCATTGCTTTTCCCTTTAAATACAATTATTTATTAATAGATTACTTAACTTACACAATTACTTTTAAATCAAACTTAAATCTTTAAAATTCTATCGCCACGGCCTATGCCCGATGCACCCGTGCGTACTGTTTCTAAAATAGCGGTTTTATCAATCGCTTCTAAAAACGCATCTAATTTGCTGCATGAGCCGGTCAGCTCAATGGTGTAACTATTGTCTGCCACATCGATAATGCGACCACGAAAAATGTCACACATGCGTTTCATTTCATCTTTAAAGTTAGCACTTGCTTTCACTTTAACTAGCATCAATTCACGTTCTATGAATTTTCCGTCATTTAAATCCAACACTTTAACCACATCAATCAATTTGTTGAGCTGTTTAATGATTTGCTCAATCACTTCATCTGAACCAGCTGTAACAATGGTCATGCGCGATAAAGTTGGGTCTTCGGTTACCGCTACGGTTAGCGATTCAATATTGTAGCCACGTGCAGAAAACAAACCAGCCACGCGCGATAATGCGCCAGCTTCGTTTTCCATTAGCAAAGAAATAATATGTTTCAATTAACTAGTCCTCATGCCTTTCTTTATTGTCTTTTTTAAGCACCATGTCGGATAAGCCCTTGCCAGCCGCAATCATTGGGAACACATTTTCGTCTTGGTCGGTAATAAAGTCCATAAACACAAATTTGTCTTTTTTGGCGAACGCTTCTTTTAAAGCGCCTTCAACGTCAGCTGGGTTGGTGATTTTCATGCCAACATGGCCGTACGATTCTGCCAATTTAACAAAATCAGGCAAGCTATCCATATACGATTCTGAATAACGATTTTCGTAGAAAAATTCTTGCCACTGACGCACCATGCCTAAATAGCGGTTATTCAACATAATCACTTTAATCGGCAAGCCGTATTGCGCGCAGGTTGAAAGCTCTTGAATATTCATTTGAATACTGCCTTCGCCCGTTACGCAGGCTACTTGCGCATCTTTATCGGCAAATTGGCAGCCCATTGCATAGGGCAAACCAACGCCCATGGTGCCTAAGCCGCCAGAATTAATCCAACGGCGTGGTTTATCAAATTTGTAATATTGCGCCGCCCACATTTGGTGTTGACCCACGTCAGATGTAATATAAGCCTCGCCCTTGGTCACTTCCCATAATTTTTCAATCACGTATTGCGGTTTAATCAACACATCAGAATTGGTGTAAACCATGGATTTAACACCACGCCATTCATCAATTTGTTTCCACCAATCGCTAATGTCGTTATGGCTATTTTCAGCGGCAAGCAGCTCATTCATCTCACTTAATACAGACTGCACATGCCCAACAATTGGCACATCTATTTTTACGCGTTTTGATATGCTGGAAGGATCGACATCAATATGGATAATGGTGCGTTTTTTACTTAAAAAGTCTTTTGGGTCGCCAATCACGCGGTCATCAAAACGGGCGCCAACGGCAATCAACACATCACAGTTTTGCATTGCCATATTGGCTTCATAACTGCCGTGCATACCGAGCATGCCAACAAATTGTTTATCTGTAGCAGGGTAGCCGCCTAAACCCATTAGGGTGTTGGTGACTGGGTAATTAAGCGCGCGCGCTAGTTTTACTAATTCGTGGCTACCATCACCCAATACTAAGCCGCCGCCTGTGTAAATCATTGGGCGCTTGGCTTCTAGCAATAATTTAATGGCTTTTTTAATTTGTCCGCTATGGCCTTTAAGCACTGGGTTGTACGAACGCATTTCTACCGTTTTTGGGTAAATATATTCAGCCAAGTGCGCGGTAATATCTTTTGGAATATCCACTACAACCGGACCAGGCCTGCCAGTGGCGGCAATATAAAACGCTTTCTTAATCGTTGCCGCGATATCTTTTACATCTTTAACTAAAAAGTTATGTTTTACGCACGGACGTGTTACGCCCACCATATCGACTTCTTGGAAAGCGTCTAAGCCAATGGCTGGAACGGGCACTTGGCCGCTAATCACCACCATAGGAATGGAATCCATATACGCCGTAGCAATGCCTGTAACCGCGTTAGTAGCGCCTGGGCCGCTGGTAACTAAAGCCACGCCAACGGTGCCAGTGGCGCGCGAATACGCATCGGCCGCGTGAACAGCCGCTTGCTCATGACGCACTAAAATGTGTTTAAAGCCGTTTTGCTTATAAATTTCATCGTAAATGTGCAGCACTGCGCCACCAGGATAGCCAAACACAAATTTGACTTTTTCCTCGTTTAAGCAGCGAATGACAATTTCTGCGCCTGTAATCGTAGGGTTGGTGCTGGTTCCGTCTTTATTGGCAGAAGTCGAATTACTATTTTGTGAATCCATAAAACCTTGATTTTTTACGATTAAATGATGAACCCTAAACCATAACCTTTTAAGCTTATTTGGTCAAGTTTAGTGCATTGTAATTACGTGATTATTCGAATTTGAAATTGAAATTGCGGCGGATAGTTTGATTTGAAAAATAAAATTGTTAATTACGCCTAGCAAACGCTACTAGCCTAAAAATGACTGAATTATGATTCCAGCGGTGGCGCTACTTTTAACAATTCTGCTACCGTTGTTAAGCCAGCCGCCACTTTTTCGGCGCCATTTAACATCAGCGGTTGCATGCCGTCTTGGTAAGCCATATTTCTCAACATGGGTAAATCGGTATCAGCCGTAATCAGTTTGCGCAATTTTGGCGTGATGGTAAGCATTTCATAAATGCCGCTACGGCCACGGTAACCCGTATTGCGGCATTCAATGCAGCCAACCGCTTTCATGCAAGTAGTCGGTTTGGCCGCTTTAAAAGGATGGGTAATGGATGTCCATTCTTCATCTGTAATCT
>JAYWCF010000268.1:0-3584 GCA_043780715.1 Methylotenera sp.
ATAAAAGATGGTTTCAGAGTGCTGTGCTTGATCGTATTTATCTTTTGATTTATCTGTTACCACATTCACACGGCGCTCACCGTTGGGCAATACATACTTTTGCAAATCCAGCGCCACGCGCTTTTTCTTTTCAGTCCACTCACCGGCTACCAGCATTAAATAACGCTTATCGGTTTGATTGTTGCGAATCATTTCATGTAAAGCTACCAAGGCTGAGCGTTTTTTGGCCAACATTAGTACGCCAGATGTTTCTCTATCTAACCTATGCACCAATTCTAAAAACTTGGCTTTGGGGCGTTCCATGCGTAATTGTTCAATCACGCCGCGGCTTACACCACTGCCGCCATGCACAGCAAAACCAGCAGGTTTATCAATAATTAACAGCACATCATCTTCATAAATAATGGTGCTTTCTAATACCGATGTGGCTGGTTGCGAAAGCTTATGATTATCAAATATGTCTTTATCGTTAGCCGCGACGCGAATCGGCGGCACGCGCACAATATCGCCGATAATGAGCTTGTAAGACGCATCAATTCGGCCTTTGTTCACTCGCACTTCGCCGCTGCGCAAAATGCGATACACATGACTTTTAGGCACGCCTTTAAGAATTTTGGTTAGAAAATTATCAATACGCTGCCCTTCGGAAGCTTCATCAACGGTGACATTTGCCGCCGCGCTTGCACCAATTTTAGTTTCGATAGGTTTATCCATTTGTATATCTTGAGGATTATTTTGCTCTATTTGCATGTTTAATTTTTGCTTTAAAAAGGGATTACGCCTATACTACCGATGTTGTTGAATTTAATAAGCTTATTGGGCTTTTTATGCAACAAACGACCAAATAGTATACCGATTAAAAAATATTCATTTTAACGTATATTAAATGAACAATATTTTGGCTAATACCGCTCGCCATATTTGTAAGTAGCGATAAAATAATTGCGCTCTAGCCGCCGCAGACAAATAATATAAACGCGACTAAAGTTACTGAAGACCGAATTTTAACGGATTTATGTCAAGCCAAACACAAAACGTTTGACATCAATGCAAAGATACTAAGTTTTAAGATGCGGGTGCATTCAACATTAATCAATTCATTGCAGCAAAATTATTTCTATAACGAATCATTTGCAGTGAAAAAACGCGATCAGCGTTAGGTTAATACAAGCAGCTAGACTGCGAGAAATGCCAAAACATGCTTAATTTAGCGCACTGCTATATAGACCAGTCTATATAAAGTCTTAATGCGCATTACATCAGCATCCCTTTAAATTCAAACCTTTAGCTAATTTTATCCAAGTAAAACCTGTCTGCTTTGCTCTGAGCGCGGGAGCAATCAATGAAACGCATGTTATTTAATGCAACGCAATCGGAAGAATTACGCGTTGCCATCGTAGACGGGCAAAAGCTTGTCGATTTAGATATAGAACACGCTGGCAAAGAACAACGCAAAAGTAATATTTACAAAGGCGTTATTACCCGTGTAGAACCATCCCTAGAAGCCGCTTTTGTCGATTACGGCATGGAGCGTCACGGCTTTTTACCTTTTAAAGAAATCTCACGCAGCTATTATTCTGAAAAAGCAGATAGCGGCAAAACACGTATTCAAGATGTGATTAAAGAAGGCCAAGAATTAATCGTTCAGGTCGATAAAGACGAGCGCGGCAACAAAGGCGCGGCGTTAACCACTTACATCTCTTTAGCTGGCCGTTATTTGGTTTTAATGCCAAACAACCCACGTGGCGGCGGAGTTTCACGCCGTATTGAAGGCGAAGATCGCAACGAATTACGCGATGTAATGGCGCAATTAGAAGTGCCAAACGGCATGAGTATTATTGCGCGTACCGCTGGCATTGGCCGCAACGCCGAAGAATTACAATGGGATTTAAACTACCTAACCCAATTATGGACAGCGGTTGAAGAAGCATCGCATATTCAACCTGGCGCGTTTTTAATCTATCAAGAAGGCAGCTTAGTGATTCGTGCGATTCGCGATTACTTTAGTGCCGATATTGGTGAGATTTTAATCGATACGCCAGATGTGCACGAACAAGCGGTGCAGTTTATGAACCACGTGATGCCAGGAAATGTGGCGCGTGTTAAGTTGTATCAAGACGAAATTCCACTATTTTCACGCTTTCAAATTGAACATCAAATTGAATCGGCTTTTTCACGTGAAGTGCGTTTGCCATCAGGCGGCGCCATTGTAATTGACCATACGGAAGCATTAGTTTCAGTAGACGTTAACTCTGGCCGCAGCATTAAGGGTGCCGATATTGAACAAACAGCGTTTAATACCAACTTAGAAGCGGCTGAAGAAGTGGCGCGCCAATTGCGTTTGCGCGACCTTGGCGGCTTGGTGGTGATTGACTTTATTGATATGGAAAGCCAACGCAATCAGCGCGAAGTAGAAAACACATTACGCGATGCTTTGCATGCGGATCGTGCGCGCGTGCAAACCGGCAAAATCTCACGTTTTGGCTTGTTAGAGTTATCACGCCAACGTTTGCGCCCAAGTTTAGGCGAAACCAACCATGCCGCTTGCCCACGTTGTAGCGGTACTGGCCATATTCGTGGCATTGAATCAACCGCCCTGCACATCTTGCGCATTACGCAAGAAGAAGCGATGAAAGACAATAGCGCGATTATTCAAGTGCAATTGCCAGTTGAAGCAGCGACATTCTTGCTAAACGAAAAACGTGCCGATATTCATAAAATTGAACAACGCATGGGTGTTGAAGTAGTGTTGATTCCAAATATTCACATGGAAACGCCTAATTACAGCATCACGCGCATTAAGCAAGATGATGTGACAGAAGAAACATCGCAAGCTAGCTACAAAATGGTTGAATTGCCAGCAGAGACGGCTTATGAGCGTGGTTTAAATGAAGATGCAAAACCTAAAGCGCCAGAAGCGTTGGTTAAAGGCATTAAAACCGCCACTTCAGCGCCTTTAGTTGAGCAAAAACCAGAGCAAAAAGTAGCTGAAATTGCAGCACCTGTTGCAAAAGTATCAATTTTTGGTCGCATTAAACAATGGTTTTCGGGTGAAAGCAAAGCAGAAGTAGCAACACAAGCGGCTCAAACGACTGCTGGCGAAGCTAAAGATGCGGCGCGCGGCAATGGTGATCGCAATCGCAATAATAATCGCGACCGTGATCGTAACCGTAACCGTGATCGCAATGCCAATAATCGTGACCGCAATAATGTCACAGGTAATGTGGCCAATACGGATAAACCGCAACAACCGCAAGCAAAACCACAACAAGCCAGGCCAGAGCGTCAAGAGCGTCCGCAACGTCAAGACCGTGTTGACACTAGAAACACAGAGGCTAAAACAGAAGTGCGTGCAGAGGTAGTTGAGAAAGTTGAATCAGCCGCTGTAGCCGTTGTCTTGCCAACTGATATGGCCAGTGATGCTAATCAGACAGCGCGCCCAGAACGCACTGGTCGCCGCAGCCGTGGTGGCCGCAATCGCAACAAAAATCGTGATGTGAATCGTGAAGAAGGACGCGAACCACGCGACCCAAATGCCGTAGCGCCTGCATTTGTGCCAAACGAAACGATTGTTGATGCAACTC
>JAYWCF010000269.1:0-3583 GCA_043780715.1 Methylotenera sp.
ATTCGGCCATTTACCGCATGAGTAATCAATTTTCTTAACATAGTGTCATTAGCCTAATTAATGGGCAAAGCCAGTTTCAACGGCAAATAACTCAAGCGCGCCATTGATTACAATTTGGGAGTTTTCTGCTGGCCCTTCACTGATGATGGATTGTTTGCCGCTTACATGGTCTAAAAACACTCTTTTGCGTTCATAAGTATTTTTGGTTTGCTGCATGTAAACCCAGCTACCACCGTAAATATCATAAACAACCGCTGAATATGGAATTGTTAATTTGTTATCCGTTTTACTGAGCGTATTTAGGGTGACTGAGATGCGTTGCATTGGCCGCCATGTTGAATCAACATTTTTTAGAGCATAGTAAAGATGCGTGGCGCTTGTGAGCGGATCTGCCGTTGGTGGAGCATTAATGGGTTTTGCAAGCAAACTTGGCTGTTTTGAAGCGCCTGATAGTGGTTGCAAGCTTGCATCGGCTTTTTGGTCAATCATGCCTAAATCACTTGATGGTACGGGCACTCGCACCCAAAGGGAATCGAGTTCAGAAATTTGTATGATTGGGTTGCCAGCAGAAACTAATTGACTGGGGGCTGCGAATATATTGCTGACAATTCCTGCTTGCGGTGACTTGATATCAATCGCTTCAACTGACCCTAAATTGATTACTTGGCGTAAGGCATTTCTTTTGGCATAGGCCGCCTCTTCATTTCTGAGTGCAATTTCATGCGCGGCATTGGCATCATCCACATTACGCTGACTGCCCACCAAATCTTGTAACAGTTTTTTGGCGCGATTAAGTGCAATATCCGTAGCCTCAACCTGCGACTTTGAAACATTAACCAAACTTTCCGCATCCGCTAAAGCATTCACTAAGTTAGCGCGGGCATCGGCTGTAATTATTGGCTGAATGCGATAAAGTAACTGACCCGTTTTAACTCGCGCGCCTGGTGTTAATTGTGTTTTATCTACTGGTATTAACTTGCCTGTGATGGGCGCAGAAATACTGATTAAACCACCAGATGGCACTACAATTTCAGCACCATACGTTTTGCTGTCGGTTGTTGCTTGAAGCTTAATAGGCGCTAGTTGAATACCCAGTTTGCTGTATGCATCATCCTTTATGTAAACCGTATTCAGTGCACTTTCTTGCACAATTGTTTGTTTAGTCTCTAGTGGCGTTTTAATTTCATCGTCAAACATTACCATCAGTTTGATGGTAATGATGACTATAGCGAGTGTAAGCAAGCCTATTAAAATCCAAGTTTTTTGCTTCGTCATACCATTCCTTAAAACCAGTACTCATTAAAAAAGCGCAAATTAAAACAAGCACTAGTAAATACAAGTACTGGTTATTTTTGATTAAATTCCAATTACCTAACATCCACATTTTTAGTCATATTGCGCATCAATTCGGCGTGTTTAGTGACCAGCTCAGCTTTCAATTGCACTTCCATCATTTGCGTATCTACCAACTGTCGATTAGCCTCTAATGTTTGTAAATAAGAGATATCGCCTTTTTGATACGCTTGATTGGTCAGTAGAACCATTTGTTGGGCCGTTGGCAGTAATGTGCTGTTAAGCACTTTCCAATCGTGGCAAGTTTGTTGGTATTGCAGATGAGCGGTTTTTAATTCCAGCAAAGCCTGTTGCTTAATGGCTTCAAGATTCAACTCCGCCCTTTCTAATTCGGCTTCTGAACGACTGACAGCGCCCTGATTCTGATTAGCAATTGGAATACTAGAGCGAATAGAAGGGCCAAGCGTGTGACCATTTACCGCTCCGCTTGTTGCATCTGCAGTGGCCGTAAACCTTAACCAACCTAATTTAGATAATTTGATTTTCTCTTTTGCCGCTTCAATTGAATAGTGTGCCGATACAATATCTGGGCGTTGTTTTAGCGATTGGCTGAGCAATTCATCAACCTCTGTTGCATTGCAGGCGGGTATCAGGCTGTCCGCTATCAACACGTTTTTTTGTTGATAACCAACCCCTAATAAATAAAGAAGGCCTTGCATTTTTATGCTTACATCGTATTTTGCAAGCTCCCAATCGCGTTCAGAAATTGCCGCATCATTCTGTACTAGCAAAATATCTTTGCCATTCATATCGCCTGCTTCTAAACGCTTAATCGATAATGCATGTATTTGTTTGCGCAATTTTTGCGACGATTCGGCCACTTTTAAACGGCCTTGTGCCAGCACCTCTTGCGCATAGGCAACTAGCACCTCTTTTATAAGATTAAGGCCAGATTGCGTTAGCCTATAAGCCGTCGCATCGGCTTCATGCTTCATGTTGCGCAATTTAATGGGTCGCAGCCAAAGTGCTTCTATGGGTAAATCAATGGCATAACGATAAGGTTTATTGGTGACACCAAATGCAAACAGTAGCTCAGGGTTCGGTAGCAAGCCCGCATTCACTAAATCGGCTTTTGCCAGCTTTAAATCAATTAATAATGATTTAAAAGCCGCATTATTATTTAATGCATATAAAACTGCATCCGATTCGGTTAGCGTGCTTATTTCATTTATCTTTATGGTTTGTAAATCACCAGCTGTGTTGCTAGATAGCTGCTCATCATAAGAAATGACTTTTTGAATCACGCCTGCTTGGTCTGTTGTGTGCGGAATTGATTGGCATCCACTGCTTGCTAAGCTGATAAGCAGTAAAATTAAATAACTGGTATTTACCAAAAAATGGGTACTTTTAATCATCTTAAATGGCATGCGCATCACAGGCTTAATTGAATTTTTTAGCACTGTAATGAATTAAACTTAATGGAAACTTAACAGATGAACCAATTTGCTTAAGTTTCCATTAAGAAATAAATGGCAATATTGCTTCATAAAGTAAATGTTTAATCGCAATTGAGCAGCAAGGGATTCACAGTGCGTATTTTATTGGTTGAGGATGATGAGATGATTGGTCAGAGCTTACAAAAGGCTTTGAAAAGTCATGCTGTAAACTGGGTAACCGATACCTTTGCGGCAGAACACACTTTAAACCTTGAAGCCTATGATTTAATTTTGCTTGATCTTGGCTTACCAAAACGGTCTGGCCTTGAATATTTGGTGCAATTACGTGAAAGAGGCATGACGATTCCTGTGTTAATAATCACAGCCCGCGATAGTGTTGAAGACCGGGTAAAAGGCCTTGATTGCGGTGCGGATGATTACCTATTAAAGCCATTCGCCATTGAGGAGTTAGAAGCGAGAATCCGTGTATTGTTAAGGCGTAAACAAGATCGCAACAATCCACTCATTAGCTATGGCGATGCAACTTTAAACCCCGCAAGTTATACCTTGAGTTATCAAGGCATCACAGAAAGGCTTTCTGTTAAAGCATTTAATATTATGCAAACGTTACTCGAAAACCCAGGTGTTATCTATTCAAGAAGCCAATTAGAGGAGAAAATTTATGGCTGGAATGAAGAAGTGGAAAGCAACGCGGTTGAAGTACATATTCATACCATCAGGCGAAAATTTGGGGCCGAGATTATTCTAAATGTAAGAGGTGTCGGCTATACCTTCCCTAAAGAGAAGGCCAGCAAATGAATTATTCCATCAAACGTTTTTTGTTGATTTATATC
>JAYWCF010000270.1:0-3579 GCA_043780715.1 Methylotenera sp.
TACGCGTTTTAACGCAGATTTGGTGGCGCAAATTGAATCATCTGAACAATTAACCGCAAACAATACAGGCCTAACTCTAAGTATTGCGGCTAATTACGGCGGCCGCTGGGATATTCTGCAGGCCACTAATCATATGGTGAAAGCGCTACCAGCCAAGCAGGGCAGCTATACAGAAGAAGATATGGCGCCATATTTATCCATGCATTACGCGCCAGAGCCCGATTTGTTTATTCGTACTGGCGGCGAAAAACGCGTGAGTAACTTTTTGCTATGGCAGCTGGCGTATACCGAATTATATTTTACCGATACGCTTTGGCCAGATTTTGATTCCAAAGCTTTTACCGCCGCCATTAATTCTTATCAGCAAAGAGAACGTCGTTTTGGTCGCACCAGCGAGCAATTAACGGCAGGTAATTAGTTTACATATGCTTAAAACCCGCATTATTACCGCCGCCATTCTGGTAGCCTTTTTTATTCCTGCACTATTTATGTTAGGCAATATCAGCTGGGCTTATGCCATGTTGGTTTTTTGCTTATTGGGCTTATATGAGTGGGGCGGCATGATTCAGTTAAGCCCTCTGCAAAATAAATTGTATGTAGCAATTGCTGCAATTGCCGGCTTGTTAGCGGTGTATTTTTTGCGGCAATTTGGCTTTCATTTGTTCTTTTTTAAATCGTTGCTAGTTTTTGCCATTGTTACCATTTTTTTGTTTTTTATCGTGCCAATTTGGTTTAAAACAAAAACGCTTGTTAGCAATAAATTATTGATGGCCGCATTAGGATTGTTATTGATTGCGTCACTTTGGTTGGCTTTAATTTGCGCAAAAGGGGCTGACCCATTACTGTTATTGGTATTGCTAGCTACTATTTGGATTGCCGATAGCGCAGCTTATTTTGCTGGTAAAAATTTCGGTAAACATAAGCTGGCGCCCAGCATTAGCCCGGGGAAAACATGGGAAGGTGTGTTGGGCGCTATGATTGCCGTGACCATTTTTGGCGCTGTTATCTACTTTAACGACGGCCTTGGTTTTCATCAATTATTTGTATTCCCCGCTTTATGGCTGATTGCTGGGCTAGGCGTGGTGGGTGATTTGTTTGAATCATTAATGAAGCGACAGGCGAATCTTAAAGACAGTGGTCAATTGTTGCCTGGTCACGGTGGTATTTTAGATCGCGTGGATGGCATTATTCCTAGCTTGCCTATTGCCATACTGATGATTTATACCTTCTCCTACTATAATTCGGCTATATAAATTCGGTTAATTAAAATTGCAAAAAATCACTATATTAGGTAGCACAGGCACCATTGGCTTACAAACGCTGGATGTGATTGCGCGCCATGCCAGTTTATATGAGGTATATGCGCTGGCAGCTAACTCAAATGTAGAGGTGATGTTGGCGCAATGCTTGCAATTTAAGCCAAAGATTGCCGTATTACTGAATGAAAAATCGGCGCTGGATTTACGCGAAAAGTTAAAAGCGACCGCTAGCCAAACGACGGTTTTATCTGGCATGGCAGGCTTAGAGCAAGTTTCTAGCGATGCTGAAGTTGATATTGTGATGGCCGCAATTGTGGGTGCGGCGGGTTTAAAACCTGCAATGGCCGCCGCGCATGCAGGCAAACGTATTTTGTTAGCCAATAAAGAAACATTAGTGATGGCAGGCAGCTTGTTTATGCAAGCGGTTAAAGCGGGTGGCGCTACATTACTGCCGATTGATAGTGAGCATAACGCCATATTTCAGGTAATGCCACCGCAGCAATTAAGCCATTTAAACGATAGCGGTATTCGCAAAATTTTACTAACGGCTTCTGGCGGGCCGTTCAGACGTTATACTCAAGCACAATTGCAAGCGGTTACACCTGCATTGGCACTTAAACACCCTAATTGGGTGATGGGTGCCAAAATCACTATAGATTCAGCCACGCTGATGAATAAGGGATTGGAAGTCATTGAGGCGCACTGGCTATTTAACGCCAAGCCAGAGCAAATAGAAGTGATCGTGCATCCACAAAGTGTCATTCATTCCATGGTGGAATACATTGATGGCAGCGTGTTGGCGCAGCTTGGCAACCCTGATATGCGCACGCCAATTGCTTATGCACTTGCTTATCCAAACCGTATTGAATCAGGTGTGGCATCGCTTAATTTGCTGGAAATCGCCAAGCTTGAATTTGAAGCGCCAGATACCAAACGTTTTCCTTGTTTGCAATTAGCTTACGACGCGCTTGCGCTAGGCGGCACCGCGCCAGCTATATTGAACGCTGTTAACGAGGTAGCGGTAGAGTCATTTTTAAATAATCAAATTCACTTTTTAAATATTCCTGTTCTGATTGATAAAGCGTTAAATGCCATTCAATCTGAACCAGTTTCATCCTTACAGCAGTTGTTGGCGATTGATGCAGAAGCCAGACAATTTGCACAAAACCAAATCGCCAAACAGCAGCAGGCGGTAATGGCATGATGACAGTTATTGCCTTTATCATCACAATCGGCATTTTGGTGACGATACATGAATACGGCCATTTTCAAGTGGCGCGCTGGTGCAATGTAAAAGTGTTGCGTTTTTCAATTGGTTTTGGCAAGCCGTTATGGAAAAAAACCTTTGGCAAAGACAATACAGAGTTTGTATTGGCAGCAATTCCGCTAGGTGGTTTTGTGAAAATGCTAGACGAACGTGAATTAAAGTCTGAACGTGAGTCTGCGCTTGAAAATGGGCAATATCTTGAGAAAACCAATTATTCCGAAGCCGAATTAAAGCGCGCTTTTAACCGCCAAGACGTTTGGAAGCGTATCGCCATTGTAATAGCTGGGCCAGTTGCTAACTTATTATTAGCCATTTTGCTGTACTGGGTTTTGCTCATGCAAGGCGTAACAGGCATGCGCCCAATTGTGGGTGAGGTGGCGCAAAGTAGCTTGGCGGCAAGCGCTGGTTTTAAAAGCGGCGAAACCATTCAAAAAGTGGCAGGCGAGTCAATTAAAACTTGGACAGACGCGCGTTGGATACTGTTAGAGCAATCGCTTGCCAGCAAAACGGTTGCGGTTGAAACGCTAAGTGAAAACAATGATTTGAACTCGCGTGTGCTGAGCTTTGATGGCATTGATAGTGACCCAGAAATTGATATTCTTAAAAAAGTGGGTTTAGAAATGGTGAGCCCAACGCTTGCGCCAGTTTTAGGCGAAATATTGCCTAATAGCGCAGCGCAAAAATCCAATTTACAGATGAATGACAAAGTGTTGAGCATTGATAATGTCAATATGCAAAATTGGGAAAGTGTGGTTAATACGGTCAAAGAAAATCCCAATAAAACGCTTCAATTTAAAATACAGCGCGTGCAAGAAACGCTGACTATTTTGGCAACGCCTGAACAAATAAGCGAAAACGGAAAAAAAGTCGGCAGGTTAGGCGCTAGCGTAAAAATTGACCAAGCTGTGCTGGACAAGTTGTTGATTAAAATACAGTATTCACCATTTGAAGGGCTACAAAAAGCCGTTTTAAAAACGTGGGACACATCCATATTTAGCCTAAAAATGTTAGGCAGAATGCTTACTGGTCAGGTGTCGATTAAAGGTATTAGCG
>JAYWCF010000271.1:0-3549 GCA_043780715.1 Methylotenera sp.
AACATGACTAGGGTGAAAAAGCCGTACATACCCAAATGCGCATGCGCCACGGTGTAATGGGTGAAATGCGTAATCACGTTAACAGAGCGCAATGCCTCAAGTGAACCTTGCACCGATGCCGCCACATATAACATAGAACCCAGCACAATAAAGCGCAAGGTTGGTGAGTGAATAACCGCTTTGATGTTACCGCCCACTGTCATGTGGTGATTAACCGCCACCGCAAACACAGGGATAATCATCATCATGGATTGCACAATAGAAAGAGTGACCATCCATGTAGGTAATGGACCGCCGATTAAATGGTGACCGCCTACTTGTGAGTAGAAGAATGCCAAGCACCAAAAACCTAGTAGCGATAAGTTGTAAGAGTAAATTGGTCTGCCTAATACTTTAGGAATAAAGTAATACGCCGCGCCCAAGCCGATTGGCGTAAACCATAAGCCTAAAGCGTTGTGGCCGTACCACCAGTTCATGGCGGCGCCTTGCACGCCAAAATGCAGGTTAGGAATGTTGGCAATAAAGAATAAAATGGGGAACCAGATTAACGCCGCGCCAATGTACCAAACTGAAACATATAAATGATCAACCTTACGATTAGCTAATGTTAAAAATAGTGGCAAGCCCATTAATGCGCCGCCTAATACAATAAAGATATCAATTTGCCATGGCATTTCCAACCATTCCATGCCATCTGTGTAGCCCATACCAATGGCCGCAACGCCGCACATTAAAGCCACATGCCAGATAATAGCGCCCCAATAAACAAATTTTGCGCCCACTAATGGCGTTTTAAGTAAGCGTGGAATCAACCATAAACTGACGCCAACGCCAGCCATAGAAGCCCAGCCGTAAATCACTGAATTTAAATGAATGCTGCGCATGCGACCAAATGTAAGCCATGCGCTTGAAACCAACCAATCTGGCTCATGCAATTTAATGGATGCAATAATCGCCGCCGCAGAGCCAATAATTAACCAGCACATGGCGGTTAATAAACACACAAAAGCAGGCAGGGCAGACGATTTATCGGCAATTAAGCGATCGCTTAATTCTTTTTGGGTCAGGCTAGCATCGGTGTCGCCAGCCGCCTCTTGCAATTCGTTATTGGTTTGATTGGCTGCTGGATCTTCTACCAAGCCGATTTCATTTTGACCAAAAATAATGTGCGAAGCGCTTTGCTTGGTATTAAAAAATCCGTTTGACATTGACCAGATAAAGACCAACAATCCAGTGACTGACACCAAAAACGTCAGTAATAAAATAAGGGCGGTACCATCCATTTTGCTAACCTCTAGGTAATAACATTTTTTTGAAGTGAAATTTCAAATCGAATAATTAACATTTAAATAAATTAAAGCGAATTATTAATAAGCGAAATAATTTTTATACTAACCTGACTACTCAAACCGATTAAAAGTTTATAAAAAATCAATTATTTTTATCTTGATGTGAGTTAACAAGTTTAAAGCCTAACAATCAACATCAATGCCGCTAGTATGGCCAATAATGCAAAGCCACGCTGACTTATTTTTGTGGGTATTTTGTCGTTAAATTGACTGCCAATCAATAATCCAACAATCGTGCATAATACAAAAGGGATTGCGATTACCCATTGTAGTGGCGCGGCAAAATTGTAACTAACAATACTGACAATTGAAACGATGCAGACCACCATTAAAGAGGTGGCTACCACAGTTTGCATTGTAAAGTTACTTACTTTGCGTAAACTTGGCACAATCACAAAACCGCCACCAACGCCCAACAAGCCAGAAATAAATCCAGCAAACAAACCTGTAGCCACTAATCGTCTGGTGCAAGCGGCTGTCCAGTAAAGTCTGGATGTGACTCTATTAACCATACATGGCATTTCGGGTAAATTTTGTTGAGTGGTTTGACTGGAACTGCTTTGCAGCCACATATGCCAAGCCACATATAGCATTACTGCGGCAAAAATTAAGCTAAGAATATAACTGGGAAGTTGCGCCGCTACCCAAACCCCCAGCGGCGCAAATGCCACGCCAAAGCTGGCAATTAGAAGCGCTGTTCTATAACGCACCGTATTTTTGTATAAGCCTTGAATAGTGCCAATTATGGCCGCCAACAATACCGCCAGTAAGGCGATAGGTGCGGCTTGTTGTAAGCTTAAATGTAAGCCTAGCATAAGCAAGGGGATGGCTAAAATTGAGCCGCCCGCGCCGGTTAATGCTAATACCAAGCCAATAAATAGACCAATAGCCACACTGATTAGTGACCAATCTGTCAGCATTAAACTATCAGTAATCATTGAATAATTCATTTAATTAAACATATATATTAAGTTACAAGTAATTAGCTACATGAAATTAACCACATGGTTTACAGCGTGCATACCATTCGCAGCTTTTTAGCATGCTATTTAATTACAGCCATGGCAAGCCAAACTTTTTAAGTAACCATGCCAACCGTCTTGGTTGGCTAGAGTCCCAGTAAAAACTAGGCATTAATTTGCCGCCCAAACCTAATTCGGCCTAAATCACTTTGCCTTTTTCAAATTAAAGCGGGCAAAGACCGCAGCCATCAAGTGTTGTAGACAGTCTTGTTTCAACTCGATGCGCGTTTGAGTAACTTTTTAGCAACCGCTTAACCCGCTACGTTACCGCCAATAATTTCAACATCAACTATGTTAGGTCCTAATGGCGGCATATTGATAATTTTTCTTAAATGTTAAGTTTTCTTAAGCTAGTTTAGCTTTGCAAAATTTGTATAAACGCGTGATTAAACATTTAGTTTGCAGCCACTGCTTAAGCGATTTAGTCGGCGACATTCCTACTGGGTTTCTATCGCCTTGAGTGAATTTATACAAAGTGCTGGCGCGATTACCTGTGCGGCAAAAACCTAGTACAGGCTTTTCCGCTGCATCAAGCGCGTTGCCAAAATCGGCAATTTGATTGGGGTGAATATTGTTTGGTACAACCGGAATATATATGTAGGTTAATCCCAATTTTTCGGCCGCTTTTTTAATTTGGTCGCTAGTGGGTTGCTCAGCGCCGCCTTCTAAATCGGGTCGATTATTGATTATCGTTTTAAAGCCAATCTGCGCAATTTCGGCTATATCTTCGGCTTGAATTTGCGCTGTAGTACTAAAATCTGCAGAGTGTTGGGTAATTTGGATAGTCATCATACGTCCTTTATATTCGGTTTTATTTTTTGCAAATTTCTTGATGCAAAACCTGCATCACCGCCATGGCGGCTTGACTAGAAATGCGATAAAAAATACTTTTGCCTTCTCTGCGGGTCGCTACTAATTCAGCTTCGCGCAGCACGGTTAATTGTTGCGAAAGGGTAGGTTGGCGAATATCTAAAAGGCTTTCCAGCTCGCCAACCGATTTTTCGCCCTGCGATAATTGGCATAGCAGCATTAATCTATCCGCGTTTGCCATTACTTTCATTAAGTTGCTGGCTTTATCGGCAGAAGCGCGCAATTCATTAAAATCCATTACGCTGGCTGTTTCAAGGCTTGGATTGCTAATTTGATTCATTTTCCATGTGCTTACAATTAATATTTTA
>JAYWCF010000272.1:0-3528 GCA_043780715.1 Methylotenera sp.
TGGATGAAGGGTGCCTTGGAATGGGATTAATATTAACGCACATGAGTATGTTAAATTCATTTCAAGACTTCGCTCAAAACTTGGGCTGGCAAGGCGATTTGACGCAGACAGTGCAATTAGCAAGGCAAGGCATAAGTAACGCCACTAGGCGCGATTTTCAAATGGATTCAAAATGAGTATTGAAGGCGTTTTAGAAAAAGGCTTTGTTACCACCACGCTAGATACGGTGATTAACTATACGCGCACTGGCTCATTGTGGCCAATGACATTTGGTTTAGCTTGTTGCGCGGTAGAGATGATGCACGCTGGTGCTTCGCGTTACGATTTAGACCGTTTTGGTATTGTATTTAGGCCAAGCCCAAGGCAGTCAGATGTGATGATTGTGGCAGGCACACTTGTCAATAAAATGGCACCCGCTTTGCGTAAAGTGTATGACCAAATGGCCGAGCCACGTTGGGTAATTTCAATGGGTAGTTGCGCTAATGGCGGTGGTTATTATCATTATTCTTATGCCGTAGTGCGCGGCTGTGACCGCATTGTGCCTGTAGATGTTTACGTGCCAGGATGCCCGCCAACGGCTGAGGCATTGCTATACGGCATTATTCAGTTACAGAAAAAAATCAGACGTACCAATACAATAGCTAGATAAGTACGATTGTCAGATAACTCCTATGTCACTAAAACTTGATCAACTTTCTGCCCAGCTTAAGCTTGCCTTAGGCGACAAAATCACGCAATTAACCGTTGCGCTAGATGAAATTACCATTGAGTGTCACGCCGATCATTACCTTACGCTTGCTACTAAACTACGCGACCACGCCGAGCTTAAATTTGAGCAATTAATTGATTTATGTGGCGTGGATTATAGCGAATACAAAGATGGACTTTGGCAGGGCGCACGCTATGCTGTGGTGTTGCATTTACTTTCAGTTAGCCTAAATCAACGCATACGTTTGCGCGTATTTGCGCAAGATGACGATTTTCCTGTATTACCAACGCTGGTAGACACATGGCCGGCCGCCAATTGGTTTGAACGTGAAGCCTTTGATTTGTATGGTTTAATGTTTGAAAATCATCCTGATTTGCGTCGATTATTAACCGATTACGGTTTTGTTGGTCACCCATTCCGCAAAGATTTCCCTATGATTGGCAATGTTGAAATGCGTTACGACCCAGAGCAGCAGCGCGTGATTTATCAGCCTGTATCAATTGAATTTCGCAACAATGTGCCGCGTGTGATTCGTGACGATGGAGCGCATAAATAATGGCTGAAATTAGAAATTACACCATGAATTTTGGTCCGCAACACCCTGCGGCGCATGGCGTATTGCGCTTGGTGTTAGAGCTAGATGGCGAAGTGATTCAACGTGCCGATCCGCATATTGGTTTGTTGCATAGAGCCACTGAAAAATTAGCCGAAAATCGCACTTATTTGCAATCAATCCCCTACATGGATAGGTTGGATTACGTTTCCATGATGGCAAATGAGCATGCCTATGTGATGACGATTGAAAAGATGATGGGTATAGATGTGCCGATTCGCGCGCAATATATCCGTGTTATGTTTGACGAAATTACTCGCATCTTAAATCATCTACTTTGGTTGGGTGCGCACGCGCTAGACGTTGGCGCGATGACGGTATTTTTATACGCTTTTAGAGAGCGTGAAGATTTATTTGATTGCTACGAAGCGGTTTCTGGCGCACGTATGCATGCTGCGTATTATCGTCCGGGTGGCGTATATCGCGATTTGCCGAATCAAATGCCGCAGCATGAAACCACTAAATTTCGTAGCGCAAAACAAATCAATTCACTAAATGACAACCGCCAAGGTTCGTTTTTAGATTTTATTGAAGACTTTACTAAACGCTTTCCTACTTATATTGATGAATACGAAACGCTATTAACCGATAACCGTATTTGGAAGCAACGCACAGTTGGTATTGGTGTAGTTTCGCCTGAACGTGCATTGGCGCTGGGTTTTACAGGCCCCATGTTGCGCGGTTCTGGTATTGAGTGGGATTTACGTAAAAAACAACCTTATGAAGTGTATGCTAATTTAGATTTTGATATTCCAGTCGGGGTTAATGGCGATTGTTATGACCGCTACTTGGTGCGCATGGAAGAGTTTAGGCAATCTAATAACATTATTAAACAATGCATTACTTGGTTGCGCGCTAATCCCGGCCCTGTGATTACCACTGATAATAAAGTAGCGCCGCCAGATCGTGAAGGCATGAAAACCAATATGGAAGACATGATTCACCACTTTAAATTGTTTACCGAAGGCTTTCATGTGCCAGCAGGTGAGGCGTATGCGGCAGTTGAGCATCCAAAAGGTGAGTTTGGTATTTATATGGTGTCTGATGGCGCCAATAAACCGTACCGTTTAAAAATTCGCGCGCCGGGTTATCCGCATTTAGCCGCATTAGATGAAATGACTAAGGGTCATATGATTGCCGACTTGGTGGCGATTATTGGTACGCAAGATATAGTATTTGGCGAAATAGACAGGTAATGAAAAAGCAAAATTTCGTCACCCAAGGTTTTGTAACTGGACTCCGTTGCTTCGCAAAAAAATCTGTTTGCATAGTAAACCTATGCGGCACAAATTTTTTAGCTGTGCTACTCGTCTTGTTTAGACATTTTGCTTTTTCAAAATTAATAAATATCGGATTGCAACATGCTTAGTAAAGAATCCATAGCGAAAATAGATTACGAACTGACTAAATACCCTGCGGACAAGCGGCAGGCGGCGGTAATGAGCGCGTTGCGCATTGTGCAAACAGAGCGCGGCTGGCTTTCAAAAGAAAGCATGACAGAAGTAGCTGAGTATTTGCGCATTCCTGAAATTGCGGCGATGGAAGTGGCGACCTTTTACAATATGTACGATTTAGAGCCTCTGGGAAAATACAAGATTAGTATTTGTACCAATATTTCCTGCATGTTGCGCGATTCTGATTCGATTGTGAATCACCTGCAAACTAAGCTAGGTGTTGGTTTTAATGAAGTAACACCGGATGGAAAATTTTGCTTAAAAGAAGGCGAATGCATGGGCGCTTGCGGCGGTGCCCCTTTGTTTATTGTGAACAATCACACCATGCATGAGTTTTTAACTGTTGATAAAGTAGATGCTATTTTAGAAGCTTTGGAGTAATCATGGGAACGTTAACAGAAGATGTTGTAATGACTGATTTAAGTAAGCAAAGCTTGCTTACATTGCGCTCGTTAACTGAAAAAAATCCAGCCTCGCTGGAAACCTACATTAAGCTGGGCGGATACGCACAGCTTAAAAGAATCGTTACCGAAAAAGTAAAAGCTACTGAGATTATTGCGCAAATTAAAACTTCTAATTTACGTGGTCGCGGCGGCGCGGGTTTTCCTACTGGCCTTAAATGGAGTTTTATGCCGCGTTATTACGACGGCACGAAATATCTGGTTTGTAATACCGATGAAGGTGAGCCAGGAACATTTAAAGACCGCGATATTATTCGTTATAATCCGCATCAGTTGATTGAGGGTATGGCC
>JAYWCF010000273.1:0-3511 GCA_043780715.1 Methylotenera sp.
CGCGTCACCACAAGATGGCGTTATCGGTTCATTTAAAGTGAAACCCAATGAAATCGTTAAAACAGGCGATGTGCTGTTTACCTTAGATGACACCACCGTTTCAAACCGTTATATCGTGGCTGAAAAAGCTTTAGCCATTGCAAAATCGGATGCTTTAGTCGCTGAACAGCGCGCTTTTGATGACGAGAAAAGTAGGGGCGAATTAGCCAGCGCAATGGGTCGTGTGCGCGAAAAAGAGGCAGAACTGGCGTCGATTGAAGCCGTAATGTCGCGGGTAGAAGTAAAAGCAGAGCGTGACGGCATTGCCGTGTTTGCCGATGCCAATGATTGGATTGGTAAGCCCGTGCAAACGGGTGAGCGCGTGCTGTTTATTGCCAATCCCCAAGATGCTGGCTTGCTAATGTGGTTGCCAGTGAGTGATGCAATTAACCTAGAATTAGGTGCGCCTATGCGCATATTCTTGAACACGCAACCCTTACAGCCGATTTCAGCTAAGCTGATTGAAACTAGCTATCAAGCCAGTTTAAGCCCACAAAATGTGATGGCGTATCGCATTAAAGGGGCATTTTTAGAGGCAGATAATCAACCTAGAATCGGCTTGCATGGCACCGCGCGTATCTCTGGCACATGGACAACCTTAGGCTATTATGTATTTCGCAGGCCAATTTCTGCCTTACGCGCTTGGACAGGCCTTTAGTTATAAATCCAAATGACTGCCACAACTAATGATGGTCAATTTGGTGATGACAAATTACCAAATTTAACGGCTGATATAAAGCGCCAACCAGCACAATCGCTGCCAAAAATCCGTGAAGAATTAAAGCTGCTGCCAGCCGCCACTAATCATGATGGCTCACCCGCATGGATGATTCAAGACCCAATTAATAATCGCTTTTTTAGGATTGGTTGGCTGGATTTTGAGCTACTATCGCGCTGGCATTACTCGGCTACTCAAGAAATTATTGCCTCTGTAAGTACGGAAACCACACTCACCATTGACGCGCAGGATATTCAAGGCTTAGTCGGTTTTTTAGATCAAAACAACTTACTGCAGGCCGATGATAGTGCTAAAGTCAATCGCCTAAGCCAGCGCGCCAATGAGGCAAAAAGCGGCGTATTCAGTTGGTTACTGCACCATTATTTGTTTTTTCGCGTGCCACTGGTGCGCCCACAAGTATTTCTGGCCAAATTATTACGATTTATCAGCTGGATATACACGCCCACTTTTGCCATAGTCATTTGCATGACCACCTTGCTGGGCCTGTTTTTAGTGATGCGGCAGTGGGAAGTATTTTCTAGCACTTTTGTCGATCAGCTCAGCTGGAAGGGCGTATTTGGCTTTACGCTAGCGCTCATTTTCGCAAAAACATTACATGAAATGGGCCATGCGCTCACCGCCACGCGCTATGGCGTGCGTGTAGCGCACATGGGCGTGGCGTTTTTGGTGATGTTTCCCATGCTGTATACCGATACCTCCGAAAGTTGGAAGCTGAGTAGTAACAAACAGCGCTTAGCGATTGCTAGCGCAGGCATTATTACCGAATTGGCGCTGGCTGGCTTGGCCACATTGGCTTGGAGTTTATGCCCAGAAGGCTCACTTAAAAGTGCGCTATTTTATTTGGCGACCACCAGTTGGATTCTGACATTAGCGGTTAACGTTAGCCCGTTTATGCGCTTTGACGGCTATTTTATTGTGACCGATATACTCGATATGCCCAATTTGCATGAGCGCTCTGGCGCGCTGGCTAAAGCGTGGATGCGGAACACTTTACTGGGTTTTAACGAAACTTATGCTGAGCACTTGCCCAAAAAACCAATAGAATGATGGTTGCTTTTGCCATTGTTACTTGGCTGTATCGCTTTTTGCTGTATTTGGGTATTGCCACATTGGTGTATTTTTACTTTTTTAAAATATTGGGTATATTTTTAATGGCGGTAGAAATACTCTGGTTTGTTTGGAGACCTTTTTGGACAGAAATGAAAGTATGGAAAGCAAGGAGCGCTGAAATTAATACTAATCGAAAATTACTATTAAGCGCGCTACTGTTGGGCGCGATTATTGTTGGCTTTATTCCATTTCAAACTAGCGTAAAAGGCAGCGCTTGGGTGCATTCTGCACGCCAGCAGACCATCTATTCGCCATTGCCTGGCCGATTGGTTTCAATAGCAGACGCAGGCGCAGTGAGCGAAAATCAGGCTTTATTTGTACTAGAATCACCCGATTTAAGCATTTCGGCCGATAAGGCCAATATTCAAGCCAAGACCCGTGAACAGGAATTAATTGGCTTAATTGGCTTGGCAGATGGTGAAGAAAATCGCGCGCAATTGCAGTTGCAACAAGAGCAATTTTTAGCCGAACAAAATATGTACAGCGATGATATTTCGCGCTTAAGTATTAGCGCGCCATTTGCCGGTAAATTAATGGATGTTGACCCGATGCTAGCCACTGGCGTTTGGGTGAAGCCTGACCAGCCATTGGGCGTGGTGGTAGACCCAAATAACTGGCTGGCAGACGTATTAATCAACGAAGAGGATGTAAAACGTATTGCCGTGGGCAATCAAGTGACATTCCATCACGCCACCAGTTTAGAAGTGCAACACGGCAAAGTGATTGAGATTGACACCACCAAAGCCAGCGTTTTACCGCATCCCATTATGGATGCGAAATCTGGCGGCAGTGTGGTGACGCTTGATATGCAAAGTAAAGATACGCCAAAATATGCGCCGCGCGATACTTTGTATAGAGTGCGCGTTGCGTTGGATACGCCGCCAGCGCAGCTGCAAATGGAAACGCGCGATGCGATTATTCAAGGTGAGCGCAGCGCATGGCTGCCAAGTGTATTTAAACGGATTGCCGCCGTACTGGTGCGCGAAAGTGGTTTTTAACGCTTGATGCACATTCTTTATTCTTACCGCCGCTGCCCTTATGCCATGCGGGCGCGCATGGCGCTTAAATATGCCGATATTGCCGTTGAAATTCGCGAAATTGAATTAAAAAACAAGCCTGCTCATATGTTAAAAGTGTCACCTAAAGCCACAGTACCAGTGCTGGTTTTGAGTGACGGCGCTTTGATTGATACAACGGTGATTGAACAGAGCTTAGATATTATGCTGTGGGCTTTGCAGCAGCAGGATAAAGACGGTTGGCTAAATGCAGACAACTTGCTTACTCAGCAATTAATTGCTGAAAATGACGGTAGTTTTAAGCAGTCATTAGACAAATATAAATATGCGATTCGCTTTCCTGAGCAATCGGCACAAGTTTATAGAGAGCAAGGTGAAGTGTTTTTACAGAAGCTGGAAACGTTACTAAGTCAGTCGCCGTTTTTATTAAGCAATCAAATCAGCTTAGCCGATATCTCCATTTTTCCGTTTATTCGCCAGTTTTCAGGTGTTGATGCTGTCTGGTTTGAAAAAGCACCTTATCCGCAATTAAAAGCTTGGTTAAAGACTTTGATTGAATCCGAATTATTCATCAGTATCATGAAAAAACAGCCAGCTTACCTCACGT
>JAYWCF010000274.1:0-3497 GCA_043780715.1 Methylotenera sp.
CCCATTGAAATGGGTCTACACAAAAGCCAATAATCGTACCAGCTACATTTGAAGCTGAAAGATTATAGCTGCCCATGTAAGTGTAAAGTGAGCTGCTATTAACTGAAACGCTAGTAGTAACAGTAGTGTTGGGTGAAACATAGTTAAGATCAACAGTGCTGGCTTGCGCTGTGGCTGATAACATGGTTGCCGCTAATAATGCAGCAACTGAAAGTAATGATTTTTTTAACATGATGTATCCCAAATAGAATGAGTTAAAGGTGAATGCACTTTAACCAACTCTTTATGAAACGCAAATAGCTCGCATGGGCTACACAAATTTAACTATTGTTTACAATAGCTTAGATGTAATTATGTTATGTAGTTTGTTAAGAAAAATCAACGGAATAAATTGCTTAATGAAGTACGATTTTGGTATGGTGCAATGCAAGCGAATAAGCACGGGCGGGTTAATTAAGAGTTAGGTGAGGGCGTATGAACGATGTATTTCTTATTGCATTAAAAGTTTTTGGTGGTGCTTTGGGCGCCGTTCTGTTTTACAGATTTGGTCGATTTGCTCTGGCAAAAACCTTCAAACTTTACGTAGCAAAAGAGCCCCCCAATTGGTTACGCTACTTCATATCTGAAATAACGCAAATATTAATTTTTTTTGGTTTGTTGCTTGTTATCTATTTTATGTATAGGTAATTTTGGTTTTGTAAGATGTCTACATTTAATTATTTCTTTATGAATGGCGTGCACATATCTATACGCGCTATTATTTAATTATTGATACCTTAACGCCTCAATCGGGTTAAGTCTTGCTGCTTTGCGGGCAGGGTAAAAGCCAAAGAACACGCCAATACTGGCGGCTACGCTGAAGGCAATTAAGACAGAATCGCTGGATACAATCACTTCGGCTTTTGTGAATATGCTGACCAGCACGGCGCCACCCACGCCGATGCCAATACCGATTAAGCAGCCGACGATTGAAATTACAATGGCTTCCAGTAAAAATTGCATCAAAATATCGCGCTGACGGGCGCCGATGGCCATGCGGATGCCGATTTCACGGGTGCGTTCGGTGACGGATACCAGCATGATATTCATAATGCCAATGCCGCCCACCAATAAAGAAACATATGCGATGGCGCCTAACAGTAGCGACATGGTGCGTGTGGTTTCGGCAGCCGAGTTGGCAATGGCGGTTAGGTTGCGAACAGAAAAATCGCTATCAGCGCCTTCGCGAATATTGTGGCGCTGATTCAATAGGGCATTCATGCCTTCTTCCGCCATTGCCATCATATTGTCTGATTCGGCTTGCACAATAATTTGGCGCACGCTGCCAGGCAGTTGATTTCCAAATAGTTTTCGCTGCGCGGTGGTTAGCGGCACAATAATGGTGTCGTCTTGATCGCGCCCATCTAGCGATTGGCCTTTGCTATCTAGCACGCCTAACACCACAAATGGGCTTTGTTTAATGCGGATGGTTTTGCCTATTGGGTCTATATCGTCGCCAAAAATATTTTGCGCCACCGTTTTGCCAATTAATGCTACGCGCGATGCCGATAAAATATCGCTGTCCGCAAAGGCATAGCCAGATGATAGCGGCCATGAGCGCACATCTAAATAACTAGGCGTGGTGCCTAAAATATCGGTGTTCCAGTTATTGCTGCCATACACAATTTGCGCCTTGCCCATGGTCACTGGCGCCACGCCAGATACGCCATCTAATTCGGCAATAGCGTTAGAATCTTTTACAGTAAGCGATGGCGCACCACCTGTGGCTGAGCGCGCACCGCCCATATTCGGCGGGCCAGATAACACCACAAATAAATTGCTACCCATGGCGCTAATCGAGCGTTTTACAGACGCCTCAGCGCCTTGACCAATTGCCATCATCAACACTACCGCGCCAACGCCAATGACCATGCCTAGCATGGTTAAAAAAGTGCGCAAACGGTTGGCACCCATGGCATGCCAAGCTTCACCCAACATCGCTGAGAACATTAGATGACCTCCGCTAGATGGTTATTAGTTAGTGTGTCTTGCACAATTTTGCCATCCAAAAAGCGCACTTGGCGTTTGGCATGTTCGGCAATATCGGTCTCATGCGTCACCAGCACAATGGTTATGCCTTCTTTATTTAACTCGCCGAACAAGGCCATAATTTCTTCACTGGTGACGCTATCCAAGTTACCAGTCGGTTCATCGGCAAGTATTAATCGTGGATTATTGACTAAGGCACGCGCAATAGCGACGCGCTGTTGTTGGCCGCCAGAAATCTGGTTAGGCCGTGAGTTGATATGCTTGCCCAAGCCTACTTTTTCTAATAACACTTTGGCACGCGCATGGCGTTCTGGCTTTTCAATACCCGAATAAACCAAGGGCAGGGCGACGTTATCCAGCAAACTAGAGCGTGCCAGCAGATTAAAGCCCTGAAATACGAAACCGATGGTTTTATTGCGCACGCCTGCCACATCATTTTCTGGCATGGTCGCCACCGCGTAGCCATCCAACACATATTGGCCTTTGGTTGGTTTATCTAAGCAGCCCAAAATATTCATAAAGGTGGATTTTCCAGAGCCAGAAGGGCCCATAATCGCCACATAATCGCCGTTATCAATGCGTAGATTCACATCTTTTAGCACAGGAAATGGCCCAGCAGCAGTTTGGTAATCTTTGTATAGATTACTTACCTCAATCACCGCTTTGGCTTTTGTTTTATTAATTTGCATCATGCAAGCCTAAAACATTCTTGGTGCGCGTGATGAGCCGCCAGCGCTTGGTGCTTGGCCGTTAGTCTGCAATTCGCCTACCACAACTTGGTCGCCTGCTTTTAATTCACTAGCAGTAATGGCTGTAGAGCGGCCGTCTGTAATGCCCACTTGCACTTTTACTAAGATCGGTATGCCTTCTCTTAGTATGTAGATTTTTCCAGCGTTTAGATCTTGCGCTAGGCTACCGCTTTTGCCGCCGCCATTTCTTTTTCGCTCACCATTTTGGCCTGCGCCAGATTTTTTGCCGCCATTTGATTTGGCTGTTTCATCCACTTTTGGTTTGTATCGCAACGCCGCGTTAGGCACTAATAATGATTGCTCTGCTTTTGCCACCGCAATATTTACATAAGCCGTCATGCCTGGAAGCAAAGTTAAATCACTATTAACAACCGATACCACCACGTTATAAGTCACCACATTAGAGGTATTGGTAGAATTTAAGCGCACTTGTTTCACCACGCCCTCAAAATTGCGATTTGGAAAAGCATCTACATTAAATTTAACCGCTTGGCCTTCTTTAATTTTGCCAATATCGGCCTCAGCAAAGCTGGTATCAATTTGCATTTTGGCTAAATCTTGCGCAATTTGAATCAAGGTTGGCGTTTGAAAGCTGGCCGCCACCGTTTGCCCCACATCCACCACGCGATTCACCACGATGCCCGAAACAGGGGAGCGAATAATAGTAAAGTTTAAATTGGTTTGGTCGCGCGTTAATAAGCCGCGTGCGCTATCTAATTG
>JAYWCF010000275.1:0-3492 GCA_043780715.1 Methylotenera sp.
CAGTTAGTTTTTCAAAAGCGTCGTTTACAAACACGGTAGCTGGGCCTAATTCACTGCCCATTTCGGCATCGGTAATTAATACAACATCGTTTAATCGCGAAATAGCGGATTCTAGTAAACGGATTTGCTCAAACGCTTTGTCTTTTTCAATGGCAATGCCAATGGTTTTCGTAATAGAGCGAATTAACTGCAGTTGTTCATCAATTGGGCTAGCTATATGCTTTGAATAAGCAGCGAAAGTGCCAATAACGGCACCATTACTTGAAAAGATGGGCCATGACCAACAAGCTAGAAGCCCATGTTTAAGCGCAATTTCTTTATAATTTTCCCATAATGGATTGTTGGCAATATCGTCAACGATAATTTCACGTTTTTCATAAACAGCGGCGCCGCAAGAGCCAACATCAGCGCCTAATTTTAAGCCATTTAATGCATCTAAAAACTTGGCAGGCATATTAATAGAAACACTGGATTTTAAATGCTGACCACTTTCGTCCAGCAGATTAATTACACAAATAAGCTGTGAGTATTGATGTTCAATTAGCTGAATGCATTCTTCTAATATTTTTATTAAAGGCGCACCAGAGGCAATATTTTCTAAAATTAAAGATTGTTTGTAATTGAATATTTCTAAATTTTTGTATTTAGAAATATCTTGAAATGCGCCTTGAATGCGCACAATTTGCCCTTCTTTGTTGCGAACTGGCTGCGCGACCGAACGCACCCATATATGCCGATTTTGAGCCGTAATTTTTTGAAACTCTTGATCGTACGGCTTGCCGTGTGCAATGCATTCTTCCAGATTTTTATTCATCTGGTCGCGCCATTCAGGGGCAATCATATTGCTGGCAGAGTCAAAAGTTGGCAAGCTACCTGGCGGCATATCGTGCAATATCGCCACTTCATCCGACCATGTCATTTGCATGGTTTTTAGGTCTAAATCCCAGCCGCCCAATTGCGCTAAATTACTGGCCATTTTCAATAAATTTTCGCTACTTTTTAGCTTTTCGGCATTTAGACGTATTTTTTTTCGGGTTTTAAAATACCAAATAGATAAAGTCAACAGGGCCGCTACCAAAACAATTGTGGCCACCGTGATTTGTTGTTGCGTTAAATGGGAGGCTTTTTCTGGCTCATAAATAAAATCGTTTAAATCGATTTCTCTTTTAATTAAGCCCGTTTTTGTTAGTTCTCTGGCAATGCTTTGCCAACGCAGCGGGTTAATATGGCCCACTTCAATAATATCGGACAGAATCAGCGGTTTCATATCGCGCGCTTCGGCCAATAGCAATTCTTTAGTAATGCCGCGCTCACGCACGCCTTGCATGTTTAAAATTAAATTGGCGGCTTCTTCTTCATGCTCAAGCGCGTAGTTCCAACCTTTTTGGCTAGCTCTTATAAAAGCATCCACCCGTTTAGGATTTTTTTCAAGCTCTTGACGATTGGTAAACAAGGTATCGCCATAAAAATCGACGCCATAATTAATGCTATGAATAATGCCTGGCTTGATTCCTTTAGCGCGCAAATAATTCGGCTCGGCCGAAATATAAGCCGAAACAGCGTCTACTTTGCGATCAATTAAGTCTTGTAAATCCCAAGATTGATTAATAATGTCAATTTTATCTAGCGCAATGCCTTCGTTATTGAGCATGGCTTTAAATTCGTCAGCGCCTTGATCGCCAGCCAGCATCACGCGTTTGCCCACCAAATCAGCAGGGCGATTAATATTGGAATCGGATCTGGTTAAAAGAATATAAGGCGAATGCTGGAAAATGGCACTGAGCACGACCAAAGGTTTGCCATTGGCATAGTCCACTAGAATGGCTGAATCGCCGATGCCGTATTGTGCTTTACCGCTGGCAACCATTTCGGTTGCTATGTTTTTAGCGCCACCTTCAATAATGTTTACTTTTAAATTTTCTTCTTTGTAAAAACCCTTGTTTTGGGCCATGTAGTAGCCTGCAAATTGAAATTGATGCTTCCACTTTAATTGCAGACTCACTTCTTGTAAGTTGGCGCTTGGCCTTGCGTATTCTGGTTTAGCGGCCACTGGCTTGGCATTGTCTGTGGCATAGGCATTAGCAAAAAAGCCAGAAACGAAGAAAGTGAACAAACAAACAGCACTACCTAAATAAAGCTTCATTTTTTGTTGTTGGGTTACATTCATCATTCGTTTACGGTAAAACGGCACAATTACAATTTAGGTTCATAAATTCCATCACAGTAGTTTTATGTCTTATCTAAAAGTATCTAAGTTTTTAAAAGGTGCTTAGGTTTTTAAAAAGAACTTAAGTTTAAAAATGTCTAAGCGACAAAAGCGGTTGCAAGCACTCAAAACAATAAAAAAATAAGGATAATTATTGATAATCTAGTTTCACCTATTGTTAGCGTATTAACAAGTAGTATCCAAATAAAATCATATTATTTTTGAACGGCCATTCAATAAGCAGACAAAATCATCAGAAAAGTTATTTATTTAGCGCAGTTTTTGCTTGGTTTGCATTTGGCAATAGAATAGCAATTGTAAAGTGCACTAAATGTTGATACATTAGGTTAAGAGAATAATTCAACAGGTTGAAATAATGGGTCTGGACAACACAAGTCAGGACGAAAATAGTCAAATTGGCATAAGTCCTGATCACTCACAAGCCGCTTTTAAGGTAGGCAGTGAGCAATCAGCCAATTTGGATGACTTGTTGAAAACGCAAGCAAACGTTGTCGATGCGCTATTGGGTTGCCTATTACTGGCCTGCCGCACACACCATATTCCAACCACTAAAGATGCGTTAACCGCTGGATTGCCATTGCGAAATGGCAAAATGACGCCTGCTTTGTTTAGAAGAGCAGCTGAGCGCGCTAATCTAGCCGTAACTACTCTTAAAAAACCCATTAATCAAATTCGCACGGCTTTTTTGCCAGTTACTTTGTTGTTGCAAAATGATGAAGCATGCCAGTTGGTTAGTATCAATGCCAAAACGAATCAAGCATCGGTTATTTACCCAGAGCTGGGCGATGCAGAAGTGTTGGTTTCTTTAGATGAAATTGCCGCGCAATATGCCGGCTATTTTATTGTCACTAAGCCTAAATATGTGTTTGATAAACGCGCGCCAGAAGTAGGTAAGGTGCGTTTAAGGCATTGGTTTTGGGGTGCGCTGGCCGAAAATAAACGCATTTATCGCGATGTAATGGTGGCGGCGTTTGTGGTGAATATATTTGCGCTGGCCATGCCGTTATTTACCATGAGTGTGTACGATCGCGTGGTGCCCAATCGCTCAATTGAAACCTTATGGGTGTTATCGATTGGCGTATTGGTGATTGTGGTGGGTGATTTTATTTTGCGCACTATGCGCGGCTATTTTTTAGATTGGGCCAGCACGCGTATTGATATTCAACTAAGCGCGCGCATTATGCAGCAAGTGTTGGGCTTGCGTATGGAACAACGTCCAAACTCAGTGGGCTCGTTTGCCAGCAATTTGCGCTCTTTTGAAAATG
>JAYWCF010000276.1:0-9545 GCA_043780715.1 Methylotenera sp.
CCAGCGCCAAACAAGTAGGCTCGCCTAATTTTGATGCGCGGCCTTGTGCGGACGCCACAACGCCAGAAATTATCATGATTGTGATTCACAATATTAGTCTGCCACCCAGCCAATATGGCGGCAATGGCATTATTGAGTTATTTACCAACACGCTAAATCCAGACGAGCACCCGTATTACGCGGAAATTTATACGCGCAAAGTGTCATCGCACTTTTTAATTAGGCGCGATGGTGAATTGGTGCAATTTGTTTCTTGCCTGCAGCGTGCGTGGCATGCAGGCGTATCAAATTGGTTAGGCCGTGAACGTTGTAATGATTTCTCTGTCGGAATTGAGCTGGAAGGCAGTGATTTTGAGGTGTTTGAGCCAGCACAATATAAGTCGCTGCAACAATTGCTAACACTTTTAAAACAGACTTACCCTATTCAACATATTGTTGGCCATTCGGATATTGCGCCAGGGCGCAAAACCGATCCAGGCCCTTATTTTGACTGGTCAACTATTCAAAAAAAAACTTAACAATGCGAACCTTATGCAAAAAAAATCGTTAACCGCCCACCATTATTTTAGTCGTCTTTTTATCAGCACCTTAATTGGCTTAAGTATTAGCGCTTGCAGCAAAGATAAAGCGGAAGATGCCAAGCCTGATGCCGCCAATTTAAAATCCACCCAAATTAGTGTGGTTAAAGTAGATACCCAAAATTTATCCTTATATGAAGAATCAGTTGGTACTTTAGAAGGGGTAATTGACCCAACGGTGGCGGCCGAAATTGCGGCGCGCGTGTTAAAAGTATTGGTTCATCCGGGCCAGACCGTTAAAAAAGGCGAAACCATTGCTTTGCTTGATGGCAGCGATTTTGGATACCAACGCCAAGAATCACAATCGGAAGTGGCGCGAATAGAGGCTATATTAGCGAATCAATCCAGAATAGTAGAACGCAACCGCGCTTTGGTTGAAAAAAACTTTATCTCCAAAAACGCGTTAGATGACGTTATCACGCAACAAAGTGCGCTTAAGCAGCAATTATCTGGCGCTAAAAGCCGCATCGCCACTATTAATCATAATGGCTCTAAAGACCGCGTTGTTTCACCAACAGATGGCATTGTAGAAAAACAATTAGTAGCAACCGGCGATTTTGTGCGCGTGGGCGACCCAATTGTGCAAATTATCAGCAAAAAATTGCTGCGCGCGCATATCCCTTTTCCTGAGCATATTGCCGCGAAATTAAAACCCGGGTTAACCGTGATTATGACCACGCCAACATCGCCCAAAGAAGTGCGCTCTGTAATTAACGAGCTAAAACCGCAAATTATGGCTAATAGCCGCAGCATTGACGTGATTGCCGATATTCGCGATGAAGCAGGCTGGCAGCCGGGCGCTAGCGTAAATGCGCGCGTTATTTTGGGTGACAGGCCCAGCGCGATTGTGGTGCCAGAGCAAAGTATTGTGCTACGCCCTGCGGGTGAAGTGGTGTATGAAATTGTGAACAATGAAGCCTTGCAGCGCGTGGTTAAAACAGGCTTGCAGCAAAATGGCGGTATTGAGATTTTAGAAGGCCTTAACGGCAATGAAACGATTGCGGTGGATGGCGCGGCATTTTTAACCGATAAAGCCAAAGTAAGCATAATTAAACAATAAGCTAAGTCAGCTTGATAGCCACACGCACACAGAACGATGAAAGCGCCACTTTTTAAATGACATTACCTGAACTCTCGATTAAACGCCATGTGCTGGCATGGATGCTTTCTGGCGTATTGGTTCTGTTTGGCATTATTGCGTATCAACGCATTGCGATTGACCGCTTTCCGCTAATTGAATTTCCGATTATCACGGTGACCACCACGCTAAAAGGCGCTAATCCAGACATTATGGATAAATCGGTGACTAGCGTGATTGAATCGGCGCTGAACACCACGGCGGGTATCGAGCACATACAGTCCAGCTCATCACCGGGCGCTTCTATTGTTGTAATCACCTTTAAGTTAGAAAAAGACATCAATGTGGCTTACAACGAAGTGCAGGCCAAGCTGAATCAAGTGATTCGCCGCTTGCCAACCGATGTTGACCCGCCCATTTTGCAAAAAGCTGAAACCAATGCAGAGCCTGTTTTGTGGCTGGCATTAAGCGGCGATAGAACCATTCAGCAATTAAATGTATACGCGCTAAATACGCTTAAAAAACAGCTAGAAACCATTGACGGTGTGGGTGAAGTGCAATTAGGCGGCCGACGCGATCGTAATATTCGCGTGCTGCTTAAGCCAGACCGCATGAATGCTTACAATGTGACTACCGCGGATATTGTGAATGCTTTTAATCGCGAACATATTCAAGTGCCGGGTGGCTTTTTGGTCAGCCAAAACGCCGAACGTTTATTAAAGCTGGATTTAGAATTTCATCGCCTGCCCGATTTGGCGGAAATGGTGGTGATGCAGCGCGATGGTGTATCGGTTAAGCTAAATCAGGTCGCCAGTGTTGAAGATGGCCTAACAGACTTTAGGCAGCTGGCGCGCTTTAATGCCAAGCCAACCGTAGGTTTGGGCATTATTAAGGTACCTAACTCTAATACGGTGGATATTATTGATGAAGTTGAACGCCGCCTAGAAAAAGAAATTCGGCCTAATTTACCGCCCGGTATGAATATAGAAGTATCGGCCAACGAAGCGCCATTTATTCGCGAAATGGTTAAAGCGCTACAAGAGCATTTGCTAGAAGGCACCTTATTTGCCGCTTTAATTGTGCTGATTTTTATGCGTTCGCTTAGCTCTACGCTGATGATTTGCCTAGAGATTCCCGTTTCATTATTGGGCGCCATTGCAGTGATGTATTTTGCTGGCTACACCTTTAATAGCATGACGCTACTGGCGTTGCTATTGCTGGTTGGCGTGGTGGTAGACGATGCGATTGTGGTGCGCGAAAGTATTATGCGGCATTTAAGCGGCGAGTTAGGCACCGGCCTTAAAGATGTGGATACCAGCAACCCCAAAGCAGTCATGGCATTTCGCCAGCAAGCCACCATTAATGGCAGCCGCGAAATCGTGTTTGCGGTGCTGGCATCATCGCTATCGTTGGTGTGCATTTTTGCGCCAGTGATTTTTATGGATGGCATTATTGGTAAGTTTTTTGAAGCGTTTGCAGTGGTGGTCACAGTAGGCGTGGTGGTGTCGCTATTTGTTTCACTCACGCTGACGCCAATGTTGTGCTCACGCTACCTTTCTAGCAGAACAGAACACGGCAAGCTCTATCATTCATTAGATGGTTTTTTTGCGGGCTTGGATAATTTTTACGCGCGACTTTTAAATTTATCACTCAAACATCGCTGGAAAGTCATTTTGCTTACCCTTCTGGTGGTCGCCTCTAGCGCCTTCTTTTTTAGTGCGGTTACCAAAGAATTTGTGCCAGAAGCCGATGAAGGCAAATTTACTGTCAGCTTTAAAACGCCATTGGGTTCCAGCTTAGAATACACCAACACGCGCTTGGAGCTAATCGAAAAAGTCATGCTAAAACATACAGATGACATCGCCAGCTTCTTCTCTGTGGTTGGCGTTGGCTCTCAAGGCCAAGTTAATTCAGGCCGTTTAAATGTACGTTTAAAAGATAGGCATGAGCGCACCAATACGCAAAAAGTGCTTATTGCAACGCTTAAAAAAGAATTGGGTGATATCCCTGGCGTGCAAGCATACCCGGTGCCCGCAAGCATGGTGCGCGGTCAGCGTTCAGAAAAATTGCAATTTAATATTACCGGCCCCAGCATTGAAAACGTCAGCAAATACGCTAAAGCCATTCAGCAAAGGCTGTTAAACACTGAAGGCTTCGGCAAAGTGGATTTAGATTTGCAGCTGGATTTACCGCAATTAACCATGCAAATTGATAGAGCGCGCGCCGCAAGCTTTGGTATTACGGCGGCAGATATTGCCAACGCAGTGAGTGTGTATGCGGGCGGCATTAATGTGGCTAAATTTAACGATGCCGATGGCGACGGCCAGCGTTACGATATTCGCTTAAAAGCCGAAGATGGCAATTTTAATCAGATAACCGATTTAAGTAAGATTTACTTGCGCGCCAAAAATGGCGATTTAGTGCGCTTGGATAGCGTGGCGCAATTTAAACAAACGCTAGGCGCGGCCGTCATTGGTCGTTACGATTTGCAATACGCCGCTAATCTATATGCCAGCCCTTCGATTCCTTTAGGTGAAGCAGTTACCGCCGTAGAAGCGGCAGCCAAAGAGATATTACCAGCCGAATATAAATATAAATTATCGGGCCAAGCGGAAGAATTTGCCAAAACCTTTAAAAATGTATCGTTTATTTTCTCTTTGGCTTTATTGCTGTTATACATGGTTTTAGCCAGCCAATTTAACTCATTCTTACAACCGCTAATTGTGATGGTGGCACAACCGCTAGCCATTATCGGCGGCGTATTTGCCTTGTGGCTAACCGGCAATAGCCTAAATATTTTCTCAATGATTGGCTTGGTTTTATTAATTGGCTTGGTCGCCAAAAACTCTATTTTGCTGGTCGATTTAACTAATCAATTACGCGATGAAGGCCAATCTATCAACCAAGCGCTACTAAACGCCTGCCCAATCCGCATGCGCCCCGTATTAATGACATCACTCACCATTATATTAGCCTTACTTCCAGCCGCCCTAGGCTTAGGCGCAGGTGAAGAAACCAACGGCCCATTATCAGTCGCCGTAATCGGTGGCATGCTTTCATCTACCTTGCTAACTTTGGTTGTAGTGCCTGCCGTGTATTCGTTGGCGATGGGCGCGGTAGATAAGTTTGAGCATAGACGCCAACCCAATTAAGCTAGACCAACATATTTATCCTTGCAATATGAGGAATTAAGTTCCTATATTACGTAGCAGCCGTGTGTTCGTTGATGATGAGTGGAATGCAGAGCTACCGAAACCCATCTGTTCAATAACCTAAAAAAGCTATACAATTCATATAGTAGTAGTTATTTATTACTCTACAGATTTAGTAGCAAAAGGAGTATGTTTATGACAATCACAATCAATCCAATGAGCAATCTTTATAACCAACTTAGTACTGTTGGAATAGTAAAGTCATTTGCTAAAAAAGTTTTGCCTGAATGGTGGGACGATGAAATTGCCCTTTCAGCATCTGGTTTGCAGCAAGCTCAGCTATACTTTTCACGCGCATTCAACCTTGATATTGTTTCTTTACAGTCAGATCAAACGCAGCCAAAATTTCATGTTGTGGAAAGAAAATTTAAACTTAGCCGCAACGTAACTGACGATGATGTTACAGTTGGGGCGCATTACGTCACCGCAATAGCAAAACTGGCATTACTAACAATTCCACAACCTCAGTCTGTTGTACCAAAAGACCCTAACGAGCTTCGGCGACTAATTATTGAGAATTACTCATGTGTTAATTTAAACGGACTCTTATCTTATTGCAAAGAAGTCGGTATACCTGTTTTACATGTAGACAAGGTACCAGGTAAAAAAATGACAGGTTTAGTAGCCCGTATAGAGGGACAGTTTGCCATAGTAATTTCCAAAAAAGGCCATCCTGCTTATCAGTTATTTTATTTGGCTCACGAGCTTGGTCATATTGCACACGGCCATTTAGCAAAAAATGGTTTCATTGGCGATGAATCGATAAACTCAAGCGGTAAAGACGATGCTGATGAGAAAGAAGCTGATGCATACGCAATTCGATTGCTAAATGGTAATGAAGTCCGATATACAGCGCAGGGCATTACACTTTCACCACAACAATTGTATTTAGCAGCAAAACGTAAAAGCGAACAAGAAAATGTTGATGTAGGTCATATTATTTTAAATTTTGGTAATGCACAAAAAAATATCCCTTTGGCCAACATGGCGCTACGTAATGTTGCAGGTTCTGATAATGGTGCAGATGTCATCAATCAAGCTTTTTTTAGCTCCTTATACGAAGATTTATTATCTGGCGACCAATTACAGCTACTAAAAACTGCAACTGGCTACAACGTAAATTAATCAACATTATTCTTGTAAATGATTGTTCTTGCAGATGTTGACATTGTTCACAAGCTTGCTTGTTGTGACCTGCTAGATGAGCTGCTTATTTGGTTAGAATGCCCTCCTAACAAAATTTGGGTAATACCAACAATGCAGTATAAAGTTAGAAAACTCCTTAAACATAACGCGCATGCACTACAAAGATTCAATACATTTCTGGACTTAACTAATGAGTTACCAGCAGCTAACGCCAGTTCTTTGAACAGTTTCTCTACACTGGATGTAGGAGAACAACAGTTGTTTGCAGTGTTTATCGACTCACATGACTCAATGAGAATCATCACGGGTGACAAGCTCGCAATCAGGCAGGTAGCCAGTTTAGCAAAAAGTAATCCACAGCTTGAAAATAGGCTAAGCAATAACATTGACTGTCTTGAAGGCATCATGCTTGGATTGATTCAAAATTGTGGGTTTGACACAATCAATAGCAAAATATCGCCAAACCTCGAAGTGGATGGAGTTTTTAGGCTTGCATTTGGCACAGGGCGTAATAAAGCTCACGCTATCGATGCATTAACATCTCATTTAAACAGCCTTAGAAATGAAGCTCCATTTATAACATTGAGATAAGGCTAAAACTTCACAATAAAATAGCGTTATCGCACCACCAACTTCGCCAAATACTGCAAATTCAGCCCCTCGACTTTTGGTTGCCATAAATCTGTCTTAACAGGAAACTCTGCAAACTCGCCTGTGCGCTGGTAGCCAAGCCGTTCGTAAAACGCGATAAGCTCGTGCCGAATTGAAATTACTGCCATATGAAAGCCCACTACGCGCCACTCTCTAGCTGTCATGGCTTCTGCGGCTTGAATCATGGTGGTGCCGTGGCCTTTGTTTTGCAGGGTGGGTTTAACGGCTATCATGCCAAGGTGGGCAATACTTCTGCCATGTGCGTTTTGCTTCTCACAGCAGATAGTTGCCACGATTTGATCTCGCAATACGCCGACTAAAATAAACGCATCTTCACGCTTGATAATGCTAGCAACTTCTTGCGTGGTAGTGCGCAAGCCGTCCAAAATATCCGCTTCGGTGGTCCAACCTTTGCGGCTGCTTTCACCGCGGTAAGCGGAGTTGATAAGGGCTGCGATATCCTGTGCGTCGACTAATTCGGCTTTATGAAAATGTAGCATGCTAATTCTAACTATTTACTTTGACTATTTATTGACTAATTTTTGAACAACAAGGCTGCCAATCATATCGCCCTGCACATTTACGGTGGTGCGTATGGTATCTAGCAGCCTATCAATCGGTAGCAGAATCGCAATCGCTTCTGCAGGCAAACCTACACTTTGCAGCACCATCACCATGGTCACCATACCTGCGCTGGGTATACCCGGCGCGCCGATGGCGGCTATCATGGCGGTAACAAACACAATCAATTGCTGGGTTAAATTCAGTTCTATACCCACTAAATTGGCAATAAATAAAGCCGCCGCCGCTTCGTAAAGAGCAGTTCCGTCCATATTCACAGTTGCACCCAGCGGCACTACAAAGCCTGCTATTTCTGGCTTTACATGTAAGTGTTGCGTGGTACAACGCATGGTTACAGGCAGTGTGGCGCTGCTTGAGCTGGTGGCGAAGGCAGTAATCAGTGCCTCACGTGCGCCGCGCCAAAACCATAATGGCGTTTTGCCAGTGATTAAATAAAGCAATATCGGCAATATCACCACGCCATGCAGCAGAGTGGTGCCAACCACTACAGTCATAAATTTAGCCATAGTGCCCAGCATGGCGGTATCTTGGGTAGCAATTAACTTAATTAATAAAGCCGCAATACCAAATGGCGCCAGCACCATCACCCAGCCAACAATGCGCATGGTCAGCTCTAAGCCTTCTTGCAACAGACTTAAAATATTCTTATAACGTTCCCCGCCCACCACTAGCGCTATGCCTAAAATTAGCGCAAATATCACCACCGCCAATACATTTCCGGTTGCCAAAGCGGCAAAAGGATTCATAAATAAACCATGCAAAAATTGCGCGAAAAATTCGGGTAACGGTAATTGTTGCGCTTGAAAGTTTTGCATAGAATCAGCAAACATGGCGATTTGTAAGCCACTGCCAGGCTTAAAATAATTGCTGGCAAACATACCTAAAGCAATTGCAATGACCATGGTGAAGGCAAAAAACACTAAAGTGGTGACCCAAACGCGATGCATTTGGCTGTGTTGGCGCAAATTGGCAATGCCTACCGCAATGCTGCAAAACACCAGCGGAATCAGAATCATTTTGAGCAAATCGATAAACAGCGTACCAATCAGACCAGCCGTGTACAAGCCGCCTTTAACTAGATTGTTTTCGGCGCCTAGGCCGTGAAAATATAAGCCAACTAAAACGCCTAACGCTGCCCCGATAAAGATTTGTAGATTAAGGCTGGGGAGTTTCATGACACATCCTGTGCTTAGTGATTAACTATATTTAACACTGAAATACATCAATCATATAAGTATATTTTTACCAATTGTAAATCGCCGCCATTTTTAGTGAAGCGATGAATCCATTAGTAACAATTATGAGTAATGGATTCTTCGCTTTGCTCAGAATGACGGATTCGGGTTCGACACTTAGCGACTTAATGAAGAAAACCAAAACTCGTCATTCCAGCGGAGGCTGGAATCTAGGCAAGCGACACTTTCACAACTATTTATTACTAAACAAAATATGAAAACTAGCGTTTTGTTTTCGTAATTAACGCACAGAGATTTGAGGCTTGACTGGATACCAGCCTTCGCTGGTATGACAGCTGTGCTTTTTATTCTTCAATAACTTTTGGCTTTGCTACCTTTGGTTTTGCAACTTTTTCTTTGACTACTTTTTCCTTGGCTGGCTTTTCTTTTACTACCTTTTCTTTGACTACTTTTTCTTTTATTGCTTTTTCTTTGATTACTTTTTCTTTTACCACTTTTGGCTTTGCAGGTGCTTTTGCCGCTTTTATTGCAGGCTCAATTTCTGCTTCTAATTCCGCCTCATCGGCAACAGCCGCTTTAATATGCTCAATTAGATCGGCGGCTTCTTGTACAATTTCGTCTGACATTTTTACAGCATTGTCCGATGGATTTGCTTTTTCAAATACAGCGGCAAAAAAGCCATCGGTGCCATGCAAATGTGGCAATAGTTTTAAATAATCGCCCGTATCCAATTTAATTTGCTGATGGCTTAAAACGCTGTTGGCGGGTACTAATTTGAAATCAGGATTTGCGGCTAAAAACGCTTCGGCTATCGCTTCGTTTTCATCATTTAATAAGCTGCAAGTGGCGTAAATTAAGCGGCCGCCCGTTTTAGTTAACTTGGCGGCGCGCGCCAAAATATTGGTTTGTTTGATATTAAGTTCAGCAATATCGGTTTCTTCAAAACGCCATTTTAAATCGGGATTACGGCGCAAGGTGCCAAATCCGCTGCATGGCGCATCAACCAATACGCGGTCAAATTTACCATTTAAGCGTTTTAATTTAGGGTCATTTTCAGAGCTGATGACTTGCGCATGCAGATTAGATAAACCAGAACGTTTAA
>JAYWCF010000277.1:0-3450 GCA_043780715.1 Methylotenera sp.
CATCAGCCAGCAAAACGGCCATTTGCGCATTATTGGTGAGCTGCTCTGGCGGAATAATATGCGCTAAGGTGATTTCTAATTCGCTGGGTAGCTCAACCCCGCGCGCGGCATATAGCCTTGCTAGCAAAGGGTTTTCGCCTGCTGAAATCAGCGTATCGACTATTGTTTGATTAAAATTGCGTGATTTTATTTGCATAAGATTTGTTAACTACAGTTGTCCGCCGCCAAAACACCAAATGCTATTCACAATGGGCAAGCGCTTTATTTCACGCGCCCTATTTACAGGGTGTTCAAACAGCAACATTTGCAGCTCATTTTGAAAAATGGCCCAAGCGCCCGCCCCTTTGCCTGTAGGCAAAAAGGCGTTTATGTCTTGGTTAATGGCTTTTTGCGGATGAATAGTTTCAATGTGTGGGTTATGCGCTAAACGTAAAAACCATTGTTGCTGATGCCAGAAAAACTGCATGCCATCGGTGGCAAAATGCGTGTTTAAAGTGCGCGTTAAGGCTTCGGCTTCTTCTAAATCTAAAGCCAATGGCACTGGCCCTGCCAAACTAAAACTATCGCGTTGCAACACCAAATGCACAGGCGCGGCATATAGCCAATAAGCGTTATCAGGCGGATTACCGGCTTGCTGCCAAGCCAGCGCGGCATGCGGCAATGCGGGTTGAAATATTTTTTTAAGAAAATCAAACATAAGACATATTTTAGCACCGCATTGTTTATAACTATTGTTTATGGTTTTTTATTTGACGGCAATTTAAATCATATGGACTACTTGGCATTTAGGCATAAAAAAAGCCGTATCGTATAAACTGATACGGCTTTAATATGCTTAAATCAAATTACCAATATTTGCGATCTTTCTGTTTGTAATGTCCATATGCATGACCACGGCCACGCCTGTCGTCATCGTCGTCATCCCACCTATCATCATCGTCACGGTTATTATTCCAACCGGCTGGTTGATAAACTACATTTGAAATATAGCCACCAGACCTTACCGCCACTTGCACCGGCAAATATCGACCTGGGTCTCTGTCCATTACGGTTGAATATTGGCGCCCGTTGTATTCATAGTTCACCAAATAACCGGCATTAATATTTTGCCAATTATCCACCGTAACGCAACGATCTACTGGGCGATTTTCCACCCGCTGACGGCCATATACTTGGCGATTATTATCCACACGGTCGCCAATAATGGCACCAACACCAGCGCCAACCGCCGCTGCCGCTACTCGGCCATTTCCACGTCCCACTGTATTACCTAACAAACCACCAGCCACACCACCAATAATGGCACCGCCTAATGAGCGCTGTGGCGCTTCATAATAACTATCACGTACATATTCAGTACGGCATTCTTGACGCGGGCTATTCACACGCTCAAATTGTGGATTCACTGAGATTACCCGTGCGCGATCTTCGTAATCATCATTCGCCAAAGTTGGCAATGAAACCGTTGCCGCAATTAAACCCAATAATAATGTTTGACGCATTTTCAATCTCCTGTTTTATCTCTGCTGTATTTATAGATGTGCAGATGAATAAACAAACGGCTTAAAAACTTGTTTGCCGACCACTATTTGTAAATAAATTGTAACTAATGATTTTACGTAGATTAGTTATTTTTAAATAATTATCAGTAATCTCAATCATTTTGACCAATTTAGGGCAAATGTAACTTCTGTCACTGTCGATAAAAAATATGCGCCTATAGTCAGTTAAACACTGCCAACTTGCAGAATTAAAAAAAGGAATGTTGTATGAAAAACATGAGATTAGCGGCATCGGGCGCGGCTTTGATATTGGCCAATTTTGTATTTGCCAACGTTGCAATGGCAGGCGAATTTGCTGATCACTGCACCAGCGGCTTATCTAAAGGCGCGCTACATAAAACCAACTGCGCCATTAACGAATTATACAAAGGCAAAACCTATTGTTTTAGTAATGAAGGTGCGCGTGATTCGTTTTTATTTGACCAAGATGGCATGATTGAAAAAGCGGCTACTTTTTATGCGGCAAATGCCGATAAGCCAATGGCTGAATTACCAAACAAAGAGTTAGCGCGTGAAAAAATCACGCAAGTTAGCGCCATGCAACAAATTAATAGCAAAACCTGCGATTTAAGCAATAAAGATGCAGGTTACTTAATTTTTAATGGCTTAGATTTAAGCCATTGCAATATGCAAAATACCAGCTTTTTTGGCGCAGAGCTTAAGGGGGCCAACTTAAAAGGTGCTAATTTGAAATACTCTTTTTTAAATTTGGCACGTTTAGAAAACGCCGATCTTAGCGGCGCCGATTTAAGCAATGCCACTATTTTTCAAGCGATTTTTGATAAAACGGTATTCAAAGGCGCTAATCTTTCCAACACGCGCATGATTGGCACGCTAGGCAAGGTGGATATGAGTGGCGCTAATATTCAGCATGGTCAATTTGGCTTAGATATGGGCAACCAGCCTATGGGCCAGATGAAATTTGACACGATTGGCGGCAATTTTGCAGGTGCCAATTTTGAAAATGCCGATTTAAATATTGCCGCTTTTAGTTTTGCCGATTTAACTAACGCCAATTTGCGCGGTGCTAATTTATACCGCGCCGATTTAGTAAAAGCCAATTTAACAGGTGCGGATTTAACGGGCGCAAATTTAACCGATGCCGATGTGGATGACGCTATTTTTAAAGACGTAAAAGGACTAAACACGGTTAAAGGGTTTGATACGGTGAAAGGCAAATGCAGTGATTGCAAAATGGTGGCAGCCAGCTTGATAAAAGCCGATGAGCCAGTAAACTTGGTTGCGGCTAAACAAGCGGCGGCTTGCAAAATGCAGGCAATGCCTAGCCATTAATCAACTTTTAAGCGGTGGTTAAATACCTTAATAACTGCCGCTTTAGTTTTTAGCCTTGCTGAATAGTCTCTTCAGTAATGCCACAACGGCGATTAAGCGGCACGGCAACATCAATCAATTTTGGCTTAGGCAAATTGAGCGCCGCCATCACGGCAATAAAAGCATCTCGCGATTTATTGGCCAGCCTAGGATTGATGGCTTTTTCTTGCGCCACGCAACTCACACGTTTGCCATGGTAATCGTGGCCTGGGTAAACCAAGGTTTCATCTGGCAAGCTAAAAATTTGCTGAGTAATACTGTCAAACAAAGTGCCAGCATCGCCACCCTGAAAATCCGTGCGGCCGCAGCCGTTAATTAACAAAGCATCGCCAGTAAAAATGCGGTCTTGCCACACGTATGAAACACTGCCCAACGTATGGCCCGGTGTGGCGATTACTTTTATGCTCTGCTTACCAAGCATTAAAATATCGTTATCTTTTAATTGCAAATCGGCGGTTGCCGCGCCGCATATGGCGCTTACGCCGGTTTGCGCCGCTAGCTTTTCGCGCAATTGGCCGCTAGCGGTAATGTGGTCCGCATGCACATGCGTTTCTAG
>JAYWCF010000278.1:0-3447 GCA_043780715.1 Methylotenera sp.
CATCCGTGGATGATTAGCGCACACTTTTGGTTAGTGGCGGTTGGTTTTGCGGTTTACTTTATTGGCTTAACCATTGGCGGCTGGCTGCAAGGTAGCGCCATGGTAGACGCGTCTAAACCGTTTATGGATTCAGTTGCCGTTACCCTGCCCTATTTAAAATCGCGCTCAATTGGCGGCGCTTTAATGATACTGGGCCATGTGATTTTTATGATTCACTTTATATTAATCAGCTTGCGTTACGGCACTAAAAAAGAGCCAGCATTGCTGATTCCAAAAGTGAATATTCCATTTATTAAAGAGGCGAAAGTTGCTGCCCCAGAATTGAAAAGAGGTTAATGATGGCCGGCCATATTGATGAGAAAAAACTATTTACAGGCGCGTTAGTCATTATTGCGTTTGCCACACTAGCCTTGGTGGTAATGCCCTATGTGCAGCTAAAAAATGTGCAAGCCCCGGCTGAATTAAAACCGTATACCGACCAGCAAGCACATGGCCGCAAAGTGTATATGAGCATGGGCTGTGTTTACTGCCATTCGCAACAACCACGCGATGCTAAATATGCGCCAGATGACAAACGCGGCTGGGGCAGAGCCTCTACCGCTGCCGACTACGCATACGACAAGGTGCATTTATTAGGCACTATGCGTACAGGCCCGGATTTGCTTAATATTGGCGCGCGCCAGCCATCGCAAGATTGGCATTTGGGTCATTTGTATCAACCGCGCGCTTTTATGCCTGGCTCTATAATGCCCGCCTACCCGTTTATGTTTGTAGAGCGCAAAGGCCCAGCCAAAGAAGGTGAAGTGGTTTTAAACTTACCACCCGCTTATGCAAAACCGGGCATTACCATAGTAGCCACGCGCGATGCGCTGGATTTGGTGGCCTATTTAAAATCTTTAGATAGAACTTATCCAATTAAAAAAACCATTGAACAAAGTCTAGAAAAAGCGAAATAAGCATAAGCAGTATTGACACAAAATTCAGGAGAAATACGCAATGATTGATAACGATAACGATGCGCTGAATGACGCGCAAAAACGCGAAAAGATAGACCCTAGTGAAGAAGCCAAAGCCCTGCCTTGGTTTATTACCATGACCATTGGCGCATTATTAATGTGGAGTGCTGTTTATATTTCAGAAACCGTCATGACAGCCTCACCAGAGGATGGTGATAATCGCGCACCTCAAGTATTAGCCAGCAACGATTGCGCCGCGACAGACAAAGTAGCCATTGATGGCGGCGCGGTTTTTCAAGGTAAATGCGTGGCATGCCATCAAGCCACGGGTTTGGGTATCACAGGCGTTTTCCCACCACTTGCCGCATCTGAATGGGTAGCAGGCAAACCAGAAGTATTAGCCAATATTTTGTTGCACGGTATTAATGGTAAATTAACGGTAAAAGGTGTGGCTTATAACGGCCAAATGCCAGCCTTTAAAGATTTATTATCCGATGGCGAAATTGCCGCTGTGCTAACGCATGTTCGCTCACAGTGGGGCAACAAATCCGAAGCCATTGATGAAAAATTAATTACCACAGTACGCGATGCCACCAAAGACCGTGCCACCTCTTACAACGGGGATGAAGAGTTATCCAAACTCTAACTAGCATTAACGTCTACTTCTCCAAATCAGCACGCGCTAGGTATTTTTTAGCACTTGGCGTACTGTTGTTTTGGGGATTTTTTTTTAGTTTAATCACGTCAAACTTTGCTAATTTTACGCTTGAATCTCAGCGTAAATCCCAACTATTTTTAACCAAACCCAGCATTGCGCTGCAATTAATCAATGCTAATGGACAGCATATTTCACTGGCCAATTTTGCTAAACAGCACAATAAAATACTGGTTACCGAATTTGTTTACACCCGATGCAAAACCCTTTGCTTAACGCTGGGTGACTATTTTCAGCAAGCGCAAACACATATCAAAGCGCAATCGCTACAGCAAAAAATCCACCTACTTAGCATTAGCTTTGATGTAGAAGCCGATAATCCGCAGCGCTTAAAACGCTATCAATCCAGAATGAAAATGAATGACCAAATCTGGTCAATTGCCACCATGGCTAGCAATGCCGATTTAACTATGGCAAAACGCCAATTAGGCTTGGTAGTGCTTGCCGATAGCGCCAACGAATTTGTGCATAACAGTGCTTTTTTAGTCATTTCGCCACAAGGAAAATTACTCGGCATTTATGATGATGACGATATTCAAGGTGCTTTAAGCTTAGCCGCATCGGAATCTTTAAAGCTTTAAAACCGAATAAAATGAATCAACTTAAGCTAAATACTATTCAAACTTACGCCAGCTGGCTATTTTTAATCGCCGCCATTGCGCCTTCATTGCCACCATTTAAGTTCTTGCTGGCATCAAGCATGGTCATTCATATGTTGATACAAATTCCAGCGCTGGTGCTGGCTGGCTATTGGCTTAACGCACAAAGCAAACTAACTAACGCGTCTTTATTGTTAAGCTTAAGTTGCTGGCTGTGGATTTTATTGGCTGGCATGTTTTGGATGTTGCCGATTAGCGTAGATAAAGCGCTGATTGATGTAAATTGGGATATCTTCAAAATAATCACGCTGGTTTTAAGCGGCATGCTGTTAAAACCAGCCTTTGCAGGGCCAAAAATCTTATCGTTATTTTTTGCCGGCAGCAGCTTGATGATGCTATTTTCAGTCGGCCATTTTTATCAAGATAGTGAATCGCGCCTATGTAATAGCTATTTATTAGCATCGCAGCAAACTACCGGTTTAGGCTTAATGCTATTGGCAGCAGCGTTGCTAATGTTTGCACTTTACAAACTTAGGCACGATATTTTTGAGCCAAATTAAAGCGCACTATTAAAGAAAAAGATTAAAGCAAACAAATCTAGCTAGTTGCCAGCTTTTCCAAAGCGGCGCGATTGCTAATCTCAACATGGCCGCGCCCAAGTGCCACCCAACCTTTTTGCTCAAAACGTTTCAACTGGCGGCTTACCACTTCGCGCGCCGTGCCAAGTTCATCGGCCATTAATTGGTGGGTGCGGCTAAGCGTTGCGCTACCGGTATCCAACAACAACTTTGCCAATCTGGCATCAATACTATGAAAAGCCACTTCATCCAATAACACAATTAAATCGCTAATTAAAACGCCGTAATTGGTCATTACAAATTGCCTAAACACTGCCGAATCAATCATTAATTGATTAAAAGCCGGCGCAGGAATAATCACATCGCGAATCGGCTCCTCAACAATGGTGGATGCAGGGTAATTGCTATGTCCCAGCAAACAAGTGGTGGTAATCACACAGGTTTGACCCGCCGCCACGCGATAAAGTAAAATTTCGCGCCCGCTGGCAGACATTTTATACACGCGCGATTGCCCTGCAAGCCGCATGACATAAGCCATGCAAGCACCCCCTTCGCGATAACCTATCGTGCCAATCGGCGCTTCTACAATGCGCGCCGAT
>JAYWCF010000279.1:0-3440 GCA_043780715.1 Methylotenera sp.
AAGCCCGCAAAACAGCTGCAAAAATCTGTTGCAAGTACGCAACTTAAAAAAGAGATTGAAAAAGCTGAACCTAAAGCAGTTGCGCCAAAAACGCCGCAATTAGAACAGCCGCCAGCACAACAAGCAATAGCAACGCCAACTGTGCCCGCAATGCCAATATCAGCAATGGCCATTTCGCCAGCCACGACCGCCGTAATCACCACGACACCTGAAGACCCAACCCCCGTGCCTACATTTACGGCAGCTGTCAGCAATGTTGCGCCAATCAATACGGCTGTAATGAATATGCAAGATGATATTTTAACGCGCCGCTTAAGCGCAACGACGGGGTGGCTAGCCGCGCAGTCTCCAGCCACGGTGAGTATTCAATTATTGTGCGCAGTCAACGATGCACAAGTTAAAACCGATATTGAGCGACTGAGTCAGCAAATTGAGCTGGATAACATTTACGTTTACCGCACAAAAGTCAATAACCTGCCATTTTTAACTGTGTTGTATGGTAGTTTTGCCAACCGTTTTGAGGCTACAAAAGCTTTGCAAAAACTACCCGCTGAAATTCAAAAAAATCGCCCCCATTTACGCACCATTGCAGGCGTGTTACAAGAAACCAAATAAATCATAAAAAATACCAGTAAAATATTAAATTTATAAGCTTTTCAAGCAGTTAGTATTGCGTTTGAAAGCAGATTATGCGATAACACTAATAATAATCTTATGCGTAAAAAATATTAGGGATAGGGTGCGGCGTGCTAAAGAATCACTTTAAATTTGTTCAAGTTACATCTAAGGTTAAATTGAGTCTTGTTGTATTGGCTTTGTTATTGCTAAATGCCTGTGCGCATCAAACAAAAATCCAGCCTTCTAATGGCCATATTGATGGCAAAACAAGCGCGCGAACGCAAGCTGACAATGCCAACACCGCCGCAAATGCAAGCGCGCCAATTCCTAAACTGGCTAGAACCAGCCCACAATTGCCTGTGCCAAAAGGCACCAAAAAAGCGCAAACCTATAGCGTGGTGGTGAACGAAGTGCCAGTTAAAGAGATATTATTTGCACTAGCGCGCGAAAGCAAACTCAATATCGACATTCACCCCAGCATACAAGGCCGCGCAACGCTTAATGCGGTTGATCAAACCTTGCCTGCGATTTTAGAGCGCTTGGCAAGACAAGTGGATTTAACCTATAAAATGGAAGGCAATACGCTGTTTATTGCGCCAGATTCGCCAGTGCTGCGGATGTATAAAGTAGATTACGTTAACATGAATCGCGACACCAAAGGCTTTATAGGCGCAGACGGTCAAATTTCGAGCGCATCGCAAAGCTCTGGCAACGGCGGAACAGTCAGCAGTAGCTCAGGCAATGGCGCAAATAACAGCTCACGCACTTCAGTTGATAGCACTTCAAAAAATCATTTGTGGGAATCGTTAATTCAGAACATCAAAGAATTGCTGGCAGAAACTGATAAAGAAGTGATTGTGACGCGGATAGGCAGTGCAGGAAAACCAGACAGGCAAGCCAATAATAAAGCCTCGATTGGTAGAGTTGCTGCTGGTGACAGCTGGCAAGATCGGGCTGATAAGAAGTTGAATGCTCAATTAGATTTATTAAAGGCACAAACTCGTGCTCTTTCTGGGAAGGACAATATACCTGAATCTGATGTATTAGCTTCAAATAATAAAGAGATAACCGAAGAATATAAAACTTTATTTGCGGCCAATGTCATTGCCAACGCTGAAACAGGCGTGATTAGCGTGCGCGCCACCAATAAGCAACATGAAAAAGTGCAAGAATTTATTGATAAAGTGATGGGCAGCGCACGCAAACAAGTGTTAATTGAAGCGACGATTGTAGAAGTGCGATTAAATGATAGCTTTCAGGCAGGCATTGATTGGAGCAGGCTTGGCAGGCAAGGCGGCGCTGGTTTTGTATTCGGCCAAACGCTTGGCTCTAAAGGTTTTAACTTTAATCCAAACACAGGTGCCATTACAAAAGGCGGAACAAATGCTTTGGGTGTTGCTTCAACTGCGGGTCTATTTGCGGGTTACTTAAATCCCGCTAGTGCTGTTGGCAATATTGCGGCATCGGTTACGTTGTTACAACAATTTGGCGATACAAAAGTGTTGTCTAGCCCCAAATTAATGGTATTAAACAACCAAACAGCAATACTAAAAGTGGTGGATAATTTGGTTTACTTTACAGTACAGGCGCAAATATCACAGTCAAATAGTAATGGCGCACAAAATCTGCAATCAATTACAACCACGCCAAATACCGTGCCAGTTGGCGTGGTAATGAGCGTTACTCCGCAAATTGGCGACTCTGGCAACGTGAATGTTGATGTGAGGCCGACGATTTCAAGAGTGCTAAGTTTTGTGCAAGACCCAAACCCGCAATTAGTGAACATACCAAGTCAAATCCCACAGATTCAAGTGCGTGAAATGGAATCTATTTTACAAGTGGCCAGCGGCAATACGGCTGTTTTGGGCGGTTTAATGCAAGATGAAGTCATTCGCAACACAGATGCAGTGCCAGGCATATCAAATATTCCAGTTATTGGTAAAGCATTTAAAGGTAAAAATGACGCTACGCAAAAAACTGAACTGGTGATTTTCTTGCGCCCAACGGTCATTACCAACGCTAGCCTGGAGAGTGACGAATTGCTATCTTACAAGCAATATTTGCCCGAGCAGCAACTGCAAAACGTGCTTGAAGAAGCAAATTAATTGCTCAATCGAATTCATTGCCTAATCGATTTAATTGTTAAGTCATATAAATTATGAGTCTGCTGATTAAAGCGCTGAATAAAGCTGAAGAAGCACAAGCACAAAACGCCAAAGCTGAAGAAGCACAAGCGCAGCTTACAAAGACCGATACGCAAACGCAACATGCAAAAGCTGAAGCTTCTGCAAAGCGTATTAAATTTGAGCGCACAAGCTTTAAGAATAAACCATCTATCGCTATAGAAAACGCAGGTATGGTGCTTTCTCTTGCGCCTGCAACAAGAGTAATTGATGAGCCAAGTCTTGTTGACGCGCTGCTGGCGGATGCGGGCGCGGTGAATAGTGGCGCAACGTTAAGCGCCTCACCAAAAAACGCCGCCAATGTTTTTAATGCCAAAGGTAAATTAACTGGCAACGGCAATAAAAGTTTAGCGGTTATTGCAGGTTTGGCCTTACTTGCCTTGTTGGGCATGGGCTCTTACTTTGTTCAGTTTGTCGATAATACGCCTGAAATGGCTATTTCAGCCCGAGCCACAGCCTTAAAGCCATCAGTTTCATTACCATCAGGCTCACAACCAACAGACTCACAGCCAATATCGCAAGCAACCGCATCACAAACTGTTATTGCCGCCGCGCCGACTCAAGCCGTGTCTGCGCCTATTGCCGATAATCCAATACTAGAGCCAACAAAGGCATCTGCGAAAATGCCAGAAGAAACGA
>JAYWCF010000280.1:0-3438 GCA_043780715.1 Methylotenera sp.
CAAAAACGCATGCCAGATCAATCTTACAGAGAAGATTTTTTACGTTCTGTACATTATGAAGCCACCCGCGCAGGTTTAGATCCGCAAATGGTTTTAGGCTTAATTCAAGTAGAAAGCGGCTTTAAAAAATACGCTTTTTCTAGCGTGGGCGCGCGCGGTTATATGCAGGTGATGCCATTTTGGGTCAAAAGCATTGGTAATCCAGAGCATAATTTATTTCATTTGCGCCTAAACTTGCGTTACGGCTGCACCATTTTGCGCCACTATTTAGATATAGAACGCGGTGATTTATTTCGCGCGCTAGGGCGTTACAATGGCAGCTTGGGGCGCCCGCAGTACCCCAATTTAGTGCTTGGCGCTTGGAAAAAGCACTGGCAATATCCGCCAAATAAGCTTTAATCTTTTAGGCTGCAAAGCCATCTTTTGCTTGTAAAAGCACCTCAATAGTTAGCAAATGTACGCTAGCCCACATAAAAAACTTGGCAATATGACAAAAATGAGTCTAGACTACGCTTAGTCAATTAGGTTGGGGCTGGTTATAAGGCGTCGTCATATTGTCATGTTTTTGTAATAACACCTTGTAGCAAGCCGCTAAATTAATTGGCTGTAATACTCAATAACGTCATTTTATAAGAGTTTTACCTTTTAATTTTGGGAGAAAAAGTATGTCGAAGTTAACAGCATTGGCAGTAAGTATCGCTATTTTAGGTGGAGTTTGGGCATTTTTAGCATTAAATCCGTTAGCAAGCGCAACATTAGTTTGGGTTGGTTTTATAGCATGGGGATGCTATTTCCACTCTGGAGCTGATACTGCCGCACTACAAAAAACCATTGCCGGTATGAGTTACGGTGCCGTTATCGCTGGTATTGCCTTGTACTTAGTTAGCTCTGGCGTTTTGGGTGGTTTAGGTGCTTTAGCCGCACCAATCATCATTGCTGTAACGGTGTTTGCCTTAGTAATTGTCGCTGGCGCTAACTTGCTTTCTGTTGTGCCGGCCAATGTTTATGGTTATGCGGCCACAGCAGGCTTGGCTTTAACAGCGGGTACAGCTGGCAACTCAATGATGGCAAACTTAACTAACCCTGTCTTGCTAGTGATTATTTCGGTTGTACTGGGTGCATTATTTGGCATGGCTTCTGGCAAGCTTGCCGGTGCGCTTGGTAAATAACTAAATACAATTAGTTATTTACAAAGTTAAATACTAGATATAAAAAAACCGCATCTTGTATGCGGTTTTTTTATTTTAAAAACAATTACTTAACAACTTTAAAGCCATAATACGTACCAAATTCACCTTCGGTTTCGTGATACACAAATAGCATATCGTTTGCATAACCCAAGCCGTTAAAATGGTTTTGCGAACGCAATTTCATGTCTTTAGGTAGCTCGCTTTTACCCACAAATTTGCCTGTTAAATCAAAAACCAGCGCTGCTTTATGATCCACATCCAACAGCACCAGCTCTTCACCTTTAATGCCGGTATAAGCAATATAGTGGTCGCTTATATCATCATGCAATACTGCCGCTTTGGTAAAATCTAGCGTAATTTCGCCAATTTTTTCGCGTTGTTTTGGATCAACAATAAACACTTTATTGCCACGCTCTTGCTTGGCAAAATAGCGATTATTTTCAGCGTCATAACTTGGCATAGTGGCCGAATCACCAAACGCCGGGTTAAACAAAAAGATTTCGTTTGAGCTGTCTTTTATTTCGCCATTTTCGGCCACATCCAACGCATAAATGCCAGTGTTAGGTGAAAAGCCAACATCGCTAGAAACATTGTAAGTAACCGTTTCTAATTTGGCCGAGTTTGGGTTGTAATAAATAGAGCGATTATCATAACCAGGCTTGGCCGAATTAACGTATTTGCCCGTATCGTCATAAGCATGTATCTGTGATTTTGAAACGGCTGCTTCATATTCGGATGCCAAAGGCGCTAATCCGCCATCGGCAATGTAGTAATGCTTTAAAAATGGAATATAAGCCACCGTCATCGGGCGCGTAGTGGGCTTTTTAGCCAAGGGAATTTTAATGCCAACAGTGGCGGTTGGTAGCACCTCTGCCAGTACCGTATTTGTTGTTGCTAGGCCAGATAAAATCAGGCTACCAATCAATAAAGGTTGAATAAATTGCATAAGTGAACAGTGCTTTCTTGTTTAGGCGAACTGGTGAGTAACGTGTTGCTTAGTCTACTTGTTGACGATTGTAGTTCAAAACAATAAAAAGGCTTATAAATAACGCCTACTTTATAACAGGTTTGGATTTTTCAATAAACATGGCGTCGCCATAACTAAAGAAACGGTATTTTTTATCGACGGCATGCGCATAGGCTTGTTTAATCGCATCAAATCCCGCAAAGGCCGATACCAACATTAAGAGGGTGCTTTTCGGTAAATGAAAGTTAGTCAGCAGCTTATCTACAATTTTAAAATCAAAGCCTGGCGTAATAAAGATGGACGTTTCGGCGCTGCCTGCTTCTAAAATCGCATCAATTTTTCCTTCATTTAACGCTTTTTGCGCCGCGCTTTCTAATGCACGCAAGCTGGTTGTGCCAACGGCAACTACATGATTACCTGCTTGCTTAGTGGCTTTAATGGCGGCCACTGTTTCTTCTGAAATATGGTAAATCTCGCTATGCATTTTGTGATCTTTAATATTATCCACGCGCACAGGTTGAAAAGTGCCTGCTCCAACATGCAAGGTAACATAGGCGATTTGCACACCTTTTGCCGTTAAAGTGCTTAATACAGTTTCATCAAAATGCAGGCCTGCCGTAGGTGCCGCCACTGCGCCCGCATGTTTGGCGTATACCGTTTGATAGCGCTCATCATCCTGAGCGTCTGCGTCGTGCGTAATATAAGGTGGTAGCGGTAGGGCACCGTAACTTTCTAGCAAATCTAAAACAGCTGTATCACCCATAAACTGCACATGAAATAAATCATCGTCACGGCCAATCACTTTTGCATCAAACGCATCGGCTAAGCGCAGCATAGTGCTGGCCTTGGGCGCACGCGAAGCACGTATATGCGCCAACACATGATGCTCATCTAAAACGCGCTCAACTAATAGTTCTACTTGGCCGCCCGTGTCTTTTGTGCCAAACAATCGGGCCTTAATCACACGTGTGTCATTAAAAACCAATAAGTCGCCGGCGGATAAAAATTGGGCAAAATCGACAAACTGTTTATCCTCTAAAACACCTGTTTGGCTGCTTACATAAAGTAGCTTACTGGCGTTGCGAGTGCTTGTAGGGTGCTGTGCAATTAGGCTGTCGGGTAAATAAAAGTCAAAATCTTGGGTTCGCATTACGAAAAAACTTGTTATAATAGTAAAGTTGACATTATACCTCATGCCGGGATGGCGGAATTGGTAGACGCACGGGACTCAAAATCCCGCGTTGGCGACAACGTGGGGGTTCGATTCCCCCTCCCGGCACC
>JAYWCF010000281.1:0-3432 GCA_043780715.1 Methylotenera sp.
AACCCATTTTTAACAAAACCAATATGAAGCTTTTATACACATTAAATAGTCCTTATGCGCGCAAAGTACGTATTGTCGCGCTTGAAAAGCATATTGAACTTGAGCTACAAGAAGTGGTGCTGCCGACCCTGATTGTCCCGTCAAAAACTATAATCCGCTGGGTAAAGTGCCGGTTTTGGTTTTAGATGACAACGACAGTGTTTATGATTCAAAAGTGATTGTGGAGTATCTAGACAATCGCGCGCCTGGTACGCATTTAATTCCGCAAGATAACACGAGTAAAATGATCACGCGCCGCTGGGAATCGTTAGCCGATGGCATTTGCGACGCGGCCGTGGCCGCCATGTTAGAAGGCCGCCGTGAGCCAGCGCAACAATCGCAAGCCAATATTGATAAACAATTAGCCAAAGTAATGCTGGGTTTAGAAGTGCTTAATTTGGATATTACCAAGAAAAAATGGTGCGTAAACGAGACGTTTAGCCTAGCCGATATTGCCTTGGGTTGTATGCTGGGATATATCGATTTGCGATTTAAGCATTTGCAATGGCCAGATAAATTTCCCAATTTAGCCAAGCATTACAGCCTTTTGGTCAAGCGCCCCAGCTTTAAACAAACCATGCCAGTGGCATAGTTTGTTTAAAATTTATTCAAATTAGCTTTGATTAAATTTTAAATAAATTTTCGTCTATTAATGCAGAAAGTTGTGTCTTTTTGCGCATCAATTGCCTGTCGTTAAGCCGTTTTTGAGCGGCGGGCGGGAAATCAGTAAATCGAATCACATCTCTTTCAGTCAGAATATTGATTAAATCTTCCAGCACGCGCGCAAGTTGCAAATCACTTTCTCTAAACGGCGCGTTTTTAATCAAAATTTGTTCTAAATATTCGATATATTCTTTGGCATCGTCTTCAATAAAAATCCAGCCCTCACCAAAATGTTCAGCTGTGCTGGTTGCAATTATTTTGCCTTCATTATTTCTATATACGTATGCCATAGCTGTGATGTTAATCTATCGATTCCCGTAAAGTATACTCATTAGTATACTCCGCCAACACTGTAAAAGTATATTAATCCCAGCTTAATGCGCCACCTGTTTGATACTCAGTTACGCGCGTTTCAAAAAAGTTTTTCTCTTTCTTTAAATCCATCATTTCACTCATCCAAGGAAAAGGGTTGGTCGCACCTGGGTACAGCACATCTAGTCCAATTTGCGTGCAACGACGGTTGGCGATAAAGCGCAGATACTCTTTAAACATGGTGGCGTTTAAACCTAATACGCCGCGCGGCATAGTGGCTTCTGCATATTGATACTCTAGCTCTACAGCGCGTTGCATTAAGGTTTTAATTTCATCACGGAATTGCGCGGTCCATAAATGCGGATTTTCAAGCTTAATGGTGTTAATCACATCAATACCAAAATTGCAGTGCATGGATTCATCACGCAATATATATTGATATTGCTCTGCCGCGCCTTGCATTTTGTTTTGGCGGCCCAGCGCCAAAATTTGCACAAAACCGACATAGAAAAACAAACCTTCCATGATGCAAGCAAATACAATTAAAGAGCGTAGTAGTTGCTGATCGGTTTCTGGCGTGCCAGTTTTAAATTCGGGGTCGGTTAAAATATTAATAAACGGGATTAAAAAGTCATCCTTGGCTTTAATGCTGGCCACTTCTTGGTAGGCATTAAACACTTCACTTTCATCAAGCCCCAAACTTTCCACAATATATTGATAAGCATGGGTATGAATCGCCTCTTCAAAACCTTGCCGCAGCAAGTATTGCCGGCATTCTGGCGCGGTAATATGGCGATAAGTACCCAGCACAATATTATTCGCTGCCAGTGAATCGGCGGTGGTAAAAAAGCCTAAGTTGCGCTTCACAATCAGGCGCTCATCATCGGTCAGCGCAGTGCTATCTTTCCACTGCGCAATATCGCGGCTCATTGAAACCTCTTGCGGCATCCAGTGGTTAGCGCAACCCGCTAAATATTTATCCCAAGCCCAATGGTATTTAAACGGCACTAGTTGATTGACATCGGTTTGACCGTTAATCATGCGCTTATCAGAGGCGTTTACGCGGCCTGAAATGGATGGTTGATTGGCGGCTGCTGATTTAATCTCAACATCGGTTACTAATGTTAAATTAGCTGTTGCCTGCGGTTTTGCCAAAACTTTTGGGTTTACTAGTTCTACTACTTCATCTTCAAATGAAAGCATTTTTTCTTTTCCTTAATTCTTTATCAAATTGACTGTAGAAAATTAAAAGTTCTAAGCGAAACAAGGCGTGAGAAAAGTTTTGAGCGCAGCATACATTAAGTATGTAAGCGATAAAATTTTTTGATGCAACGCCGTGTCGCGACGAAATTTTATTTTTCTATTGGCAAGACTCACATTCCGGGTTATCAATGCTGCACATTTTTGGCAATTCTTCTGGCGCATTGCTACCAGCCGAAACCGCATTCAATTCGCCACCAGAACCAGTCGATTTCTCAGCCGCTGTTGCTCCTAGTGAGCGTAAGTAGTAGGTGGTTTTTAAGCCACGTTGCCAAGCCAGCAAGTAGGTATCATTTAATTTTTTACCAGATGGCACAGCAAAATATAGGTTCAACGATTGCGCTTGGTCTATCCATTTTTGGCGGCGCGCGGCGGCTTCAATTAACCAAGTGGGGTCCACATCAAACGCAGTAGCGTAAAGCTGTTTTAAATCAGCCGGCACGCGGTCGATTTTTTGCAATGAGCCATCAAAGTATTTCAAGTCCGATACCATCACCGCGTCCCATAATCCGCGCGCTTTTAGGTCAATCACCAATTGCTCATTCACAATGGTAAATTCGCCAGAAAGGTTAGATTTAACGTATAGATTTTGATATTCAGGCTCAATGCTGGCCGATACGCCGACGATATTGGAAATGGTTGCTGTAGGCGCAATGGCCACGCAATTAGAGTTGCGCATGCCTACTTTTTGAATGCGCAATCTTAGCGCATCCCAATCCAGCGTTTGACTTCTGTCTACTTCAACGTTGCCGCCGCGCTCATTTAGCAATAGGTCGAGTGTGTCAAGCGGCAAAATACCTTTATGCCAGAGACTATTTTTAAAGCTGGAATACGCACCACGTTCTTCTGCCAAAACGGTTGAAGCGTAATAAGCGTTATAGCAAACCGCTTCCATCGCGCGGTCTGCAAACTCTACCGCTAGCATGCTGGCGTAAGGGATGCGCATGGCATGCAGGCAATTTTGAAATCCCATAATGCCCAAGCCGACTGGGCGATGACGTGTGTTGGCATTGCGTGCTTTGCCAACGGGGTAGAAATTAATATCCACCACGTTATCCAACATGCGCATGCCCACTTTAATGGTTGCCTGCAACTTGTCGTTATCTAGCACTAACGTGCCGTTAATTTCGGTTAAATGCTGCATTAAGTTTACAGAAC
>JAYWCF010000282.1:0-9382 GCA_043780715.1 Methylotenera sp.
AGCAAGCGGTGTACAGCCCAGATAACGTTGGCCATTTTGGTTTAGCTTACGAAGCGTATGCCCATTTTACGTCGCCCATTCGCCGCTACCCCGATTTACTGATTCATCGCGCCATTAAAGCGGTGCTTAAGGGTGAAAAATACAAAGCACAAGATTGGAATGTGCTTGGTGTGCATTGCTCAATGACAGAACGCCGTGCCGATGATGCGACGCGCGATGTGACTAACTGGCTTAAATGCTATTACATGCAAGATAAAATCGGCGAAGTATACGAAGGCACTGTGGCAGGCGTGACCAGCTTTGGCTTATTTGTGGCGTTAGATGGCGTTTATGTTGAAGGCTTGGTGCATGTAACTGAGCTGGGTAATGATTATTTTAACTACGATAAAGCACGTCATGAAATGCTAGGCGAGCGCACAGGGGCCAGATATAGACTGGGTGACAGGCTAACCGTAAAAGTAGCGCGCGTGGATTTAGAAACTAGCAAAATAGATTTTACGCTAGAGTCTGGTAAGGGAGTGACTGGCGCTGGCAAAACAAGCAATCAAGCATTAAATGATGACGAAGCGCAAAGCAAAGGTATTAATAAGCCTTTAAGTGTGAATAAAGACAAAGCATCGGCTGACTTTAAAATGATGAGCACGCGTGCGCTGGAAAAATCCAAGAAAGATCGTTCGGGCACTAAAAAAGTGGGTAAAGCACCTGCCAGATCAGGCGCTAAGCCTGCATCAAAAGTAGGTTCTAAGCCAGGCTCGAAACTCGCTTTAAAAAGTAGAAACACCAAAAATAAAGGTAAAAGATAGAGAATGAGAACAGCAATATGAGCGATATTCGTATTTTATTTGGCTTTCACGCCGTTTTAAGCCGTATGCGCCAGCATGCAACCAGCATTGAAGAGATTTTGATTGATCGCGATCGCATTGACGCGCGCATGAAAGATTTACTTAATATAGCGGAAGCATCCAATGTGCGTACCATGCAGGTCGAGCGCAGCCGTTTAGATGGCTTGGCAGGCATGAACGGCCGCCACCAAGGCGTAATTGCGCGCGTGGTCGATACGCCAATTCCCTACAAAGATATTCACGATATTTTAGAATCCGACTTAACCGAAGCACCATTCTTTTTGGTGCTTGATGGCGTTGAAGATCCGCATAATTTAGGCGCATGCTTGCGCGTAGCCGATGCGATGGGCGTTCATGCTGTTATAGCCCCTAAAGACCGCGCTGTTGGCTTAAATGCAACCGTGCGCAAAGTGGCTTGTGGCGCGGCAGAAACCGTGCCTTTTATTGCGGTGACCAATCTAGCGCGTACTTTGCGCGAATTAAAAGATGCCGGCGTATTTATTGTAGGCACAGCGATGGAAGCCCCCAAAGGCATGGCAGCGCCAACTAGTTTATTAGAAACTAAGTTAGATGGCCCAATTGCCTTAGTTTTAGGTGCAGAAGGCGATGGCATTCGCCGCTTAACAGCAGAAACGTGCGATGCGCTGATTACAATTCCCATGTTTGGCAGCGTAGAGAGCCTTAACGTGAGTGTTGCTAGCGGAATTTGTTTATACGAAGTGCGTCGTCAGCGCGGCTTAAAATAGCATAAAGTAGAATTTAAGCCAATTTAAACTCACTTATCATAAGTGCGTTTATAATTTAAGTGTGCTTAAAGTGCGGGTGCGTACGGCTTTCATTAAATCCGCATTTTCAATTAATGACTCACCATAGCTTGGCACCAATTGCTTCATCTTTTGCTGCCAAGCTATGATTTTCAATTGATTGGAAAAACAGCGTTCAAGCACGTCTATCATGGCTTGCACGCTAACAGATGCGCCAGGTGAGGCGCCTAATAATGCCGCTAATGAACCGTCCTGTGAAGCAACAATTTCGGTGCCAAATTCAAGCTTGCCCATTTTTTCATCGCACTTTTTAATAATTTGCACACGCTGGCCTGCATTGGCTAATTGCCAGTCTGCCGATTTGGCGTTTGGCAAAAATTCGCGTAAGGCGTTCATGCGTTGCTCATGCGTTTGAAATACCTCACCAACTAAATATTTAGTCAAATCCATATTATGCTTGCCCACGCCCAGCATGGCTTTTAGATTATTAGGTTTAACCGATTTGGCTAAATCAAGCCGTGAGCCTTGCTTAAGAAATTTGGTCGTAAAGCCCGCAAATGGGCCAAACAATAAGGCCAATTTGCCGTTAATCGTGCGCGTATCTAAATGCGGCACAGACATAGGTGGCGCGCCTATCGCGGCTTTGCCGTACACTTTAACTTGATGTTGATTAATTACATCTGGGTTTTTGCAAATCAGCCACTGTCCGCTAACAGGAAAGCCGCCATAGCCAATGCTTTCTGGGATACTCGCTTTTTGCAATAAAGGTAAAGCGCCGCCGCCTGCGCCTAAAAATACAAATTTTGCATTAATCGTTTTACAGTGCTTGGTCGCTTTGTTTTGTAAAGCCACATGCCAACTGCTATTGCTTGGGTTAGATCCGATTTTTTTTAATTTTTTAACGCGCGTATTATTTAATAGTGTGAAATTGTCGCTTGTTTTGAGTTTGGCAACCATATGGCGCGTTAAAGCACCAAAATCAACATCTGAGCCATGTGCCATGTAAGTTGCCGCTAATTTTTCGTTTGGCGCTCTATCCGCCATCATTAGTGGCATCCAAGCTTTTAATTGCCCTGTATCTTCACTGTATTGCATCTCTGCAAATAAATGATGCTTTGTAAGCAAAGCATGACGATTTTTTAAAAAACTAATATTTTCATCGCGCATTACAAAACTTAAGTGCGGCGTTTTGTTGATAAATTGGGTAGGTGAGGGCAGCGCATCCGTTTCAACTAGGTACGACCAAAACTGTAACGACACTTCAAATGCGGCATTAATCTCAAGAGCACGCTTGATCGATATTGAGCCGTCAGCGGCTTGCGGGGTGTAATTAAGCTCGCAATAGCCTGCATGACCTGTTCCTGCGTTATTTAAGGCGTCAGAGCTCTCTAATGCCACGTCATTAAGCTGCTCAACCATGGTAATGCTAAGCGTTGGGTCTAACTGTTGTAATAAAGTGCCCAAAGTGGCGCTCATAATGCCGCCACCCACTAACAGAACATCGGTTTCTACATTCTTCATATCAGCAAGTCAGTTAAAGGTTGTTATTAATGTTTAGCAAAACTGGCACGGCACGCAATAAAACGTCTTGTAAAAATGCTGTAAATCCAGCACACGTTAAAAAAGCCAGGAAACTGGCTTTTTGCTTTGAAACGGTAATGCCCAAGTTAGTAAGTGCGTCTTTTTGGTGGGCTGTAAGCTTGCTTAGACTCAATATGTCTAAAAGTAATGCGACCGTTATTAATATCGTAAGGAGAAAGCTCTAACACCACTTTGTCACCCGCTAAAATACGGATATGGTTTTTGCGCATTTTGCCACCAGTGTAAGCAATTAATTTATGGCCGTTTTCCAACGTAACACGGTAACGTGAGTCAGGCAGAATTTCATCCACCACGCCATTCATTTCAATTAATTCTTCTTTAGCCAAACGTACACTCCAATATAATATTCAATCAACATTATGACCCGTAAAACTTAAATTTACCTTAATTTTTAGCGTACAACACTAATTTTTAAGTACTAAACACTTTGGCAATTCATGGGAATAGTGGAAAATAAAGTTAAATCAACGTGTTGACACCACTCAAACGCACGCGAAGTATAGTCTTACCAAGTGAAATTAGCAATAAAACAATGCGATTAAGACCGTGCTTAATGAAAATAAATTGAAATAATGCTTGACAGAACGTCTACATGTACGTAAAAAGCATTCTAGGCGTTTGAATTTTTAAATTGTTGAGTTTTCGAAACTAGTAATATTTTAAAAACCCAAACTTTTAGGGTGCCTCCCTTTTTTAAAGTATGAAAGTAAGATTATGGCAACAGGTATTGTAAAATGGTTTAATGACTCAAAAGGCTTCGGCTTTATTACTCCAGACGCAGGCGGCGACGATTTATTCGCGCATTTCTCAGCTATCGTTGATAGCGGCTACAAAAGCTTAAAAGAAAACGATCGCGTTAGCTTTGACGTGACTGATGGACCAAAAGGCAAACAAGCCTCAAACATCCAAAAGGCTTAAGTTAAGCAAGTATTACAAAATTGTAATTCTTAAAATGGCCCTTAATCGGGCCATTTTTTTATTCATTTTTTGGTAATAGCTTAATTAAAGTGCTGAAATTGAAATGAATCCACAAGATTTACAAAGCCTAATTACTACTGCAATGCCCTATGGTAAATACAAAGGGCGATTTATAGCCGATTTACCAGGCCAATACTTAAATTGGTTCGCACGTAAGGGTTTTCCCAAAGGTGAAATAGGGCGCTTGCTCGCTTTAAAGCAAGAAATAGATCATAACGGCTTAACACCATTGCTTGATCCACTAAGAATGTAACTTTTACTGAAAATAACTTTTACTCTGCTTGTTGTAGCATCAGCCAATAGCTATGAAATTCGCGTGATACAACTAAAAAGAATTCTTGCAAATCTTGACGCGAAAAAAGATGCTGCGTTTTATCGACCACTTTGCGATAACTGTGCAAATCCCGCTCTTCATTTCTATATTGTTTAATAATAATTTTAGCTAACTTTTGCTTGGTAGAAATTTGTTCGCTCGAAATTCCTTTGTCTAGCATCGATGCTGTATATAAGTCGATTTTCTCATTCTCTTCACTTGAAAAAAACTCAGTATCTATGGTATTCCACAGCGCTGATGTGGCTTTTTTTTGCGCTTCGATATCTGAAGTATTGGCTTTTAACAAAGCTTGATTAGGCGTTTTATAAGCCAATTTATGCTCATTTATCCAAAACGGATAAAACGCTCTTGCAATGTGTAAACACAATGGTTGTTCTGCAATATCGGCATGCAAAATCATGCTATCTACCGCTTGGCGATAAGATTTACCGTCAGCTTGAATGCCGTATAGGTAATCCGCTAATATGATTAAATAGTATTTGCAGCTTTCAATATATTCATTACCTACGCCATCTGCGTATAGAGTATCTAAATAAGCTTCAATCGATTTTATTTCAATTGGATTATGATTTAATTCTTGATTGACTATTTTGGTCAGAATTGCCAGCTCTTTATCATCTGATAATCGTGCTTTGATGAAAATATTATTGGCATAGTGTTGGCTGCTAAACATTTTATTAAGCTCAACCATGCCGATGTGTTTTTTGGCTTTTGTCGCAAATTTTGACAATAAAACGAGGGTTTCATTATTTAATTGCACGCATTGTCTCTCTTGAAAAGTGTTGCGCGCTTGAATCTGTATCAAAATCACGTCAACTTGGGTTCAATGGTTTTTAACTGTTTGTAAAAATATTATCGCGTTAATTATCTCTATTCTAGCCAGTTATATTATCTTTAGTCGTTAATTAATATTAATTTACAGTTAGTTAGCATTTGTTTTAAATCTATATTATGATGAAATTTATATGTTGTTTTCATAAGTTAAAATTTGTGACACTGGATTATTTTCAACAGTTTTAACTAAATTTATTAAACTCAGCTTATCAACAAATCATCTAAGTAGCCGGATAAAATTAGTGCTAAATTTAATTAAGTAATGGCAGATCAATTGAATTTAATCTGCATTTTTTGCCAGGTTTCATTGGATGGGATTGATGAGCCTAATAAAACATTTGCCCAAAAGATTGTTCTGCAAAATCATATTGATCATTTGTTTAACATTGCTTTTAAGTACATTGGGCAAATAAATCGCATTATTTTAGTAAGAGATAGCGGTGCAGAAACTGTATATCTAGGCGCGCTGGAAGATGCCATGTTGATGGCTAATGAAATTGTTAGCAGTATTGTAGTCAGCAGCCAGCAGGGTGCAGCACCTCTATCGATTCGCATTGGTATTCATTCGCAGGCCATGCACGAAATTCATGATTTTAGTCAACATCCTAATTTTATTGAAAATGGCATCAACGCTGCTAAGCAAGCAATGGTTGAAGCAAAGCCTAATGAAATAATCGTTTCAGGCTGTTGTAACGAAAATGTTTCGCCACTCAACCAAACAACATCAACAAAATTGAATGACCCGCTAGATAATGACAAAAATCAAATTCTAGAAGCGAATTTGGCTGGCTTAAATTTAATTCAAAATCTTGCGGGTAATCAAGAAACCGTTTTGGACTTGCCAGTTAATTTAACAAGCAGCGTGCAAGCATTTGAATCTACTAACACCTCAAACGAGAATAGTTGGAAATATGCATTGGCCAGCTTGTATATGGTGGTTTTACTATTTTTATTGGTCGAATTGGCCATAATGCCGGCTGATTTACCTAATAAACAGGTTAAAGCTTTGCCAACAAAAGCGATTCAATTATCAAACCTTAATAAAGAGCCTTTAAAATCTAAAAGATTTGATACATCTGCTCAGCAAGCTAACAATGACGGAGGGGCAGTTTTAGCTTTGCCAAAAGCATTAGGGCAAAAGGTAACGGTTAAGCCATCGCCTGCAAAGAAAAAAGTAGATCAAAAAACCAAAAAGAGTGTTGATGCGGTAGCAAATAAAGCGAATCGAGATGGCAAGTTTAGTTGGGAATCTTTAAAGAAAAGTATTATGCAAGGCCAGAAAAAGGAATGCACGCAAGCCGAAAATGCACTTAATCAGTGTCAAAAATAATGTGTTTTTAAAATTAGTGATCATCATTAATCGCCACTTTTATAACTGCTAATGTTTTACCAAGCAGTGTGCAAAAGCATGGCGATACTGGTTGTAAATAGCATTTAAACTTCAAAACAATTCAACTAATTCATTTATTCAAATCAAACCCATATCAATATAACATTGCATGCTAAATATTTGTATGCTGTATTATTTGAACTATTCCCAGTAGCGATGAATCAAAAAAGCACAAAAGTGTTTAATTAGAAACGCTGAAAAAATCGAATCTAAAAAAAAGTAAAGTGTAACCACTGTTTCATGACTATTTCCAATCAAAATTTAATTGTACTTTCAAAATTTGCGCTTAAAGCCAAGAAACACATCGGCTTAGTTAAAGTGGCTGATTTGGTTAATAACGAACGCTATGCGATTGATGTATTTGCGCAAGCGGCTCTATCGGGCGATGCTGAATTAATTGTTTTAACTAAAAAAATTACTCAAGAGTTTGAACTGGGTGTCAATCTAGTTAATGCCATTGAATCGTATACTAGTGGCCTTAAAGCGACCAATCGAAGCCAGAAATTTTTTGATGATTGCAACTATTTCTTAATCAAACTTACTCATCATTTGTATGGAATTGAGATTAATGGCGCATCTTATCGCCAAGCGGTAGAAAAGCTGCTGCATGAGGTGGATACCAGTGATAGAACGTTTTGCATTAATCTAGCCAGAGAGTTTTACCGCAATTGGCGCAGTGCGAATAGATCATTAGCCGAAGTGAGCAAAGACCAGTCTTTAAAGCTTATTGCCCAAAAAGAAGAGTTTATGAAGGTGTGGGAGGGCATTGATTCTGCGTTTTTATCGGATGAAGAAAATGAGGCTTTAACGCTTTATACCGATTCGATGATTCTAAAATTGCTGGTCGAAAAAGATATCATCATCAGCCAAAAAATTGCAAAAGTAATTTTAATGGAACTGAGAAATGACCCTACCAATACAGACGACTCGTACCGCGAAGCAATCGATAGAACGCTGGTGTTGTTTGAGCGTTTAGATTTAAAAACATTTTTTTTAATCGTGTCGCGTGAGTTTTACCATTTTTGGCAAGCTAACGAACCCAAACTAAACTTATTAAAGGAATACTCATGAAAGCAATTTGGAATGATGTCGTCATCGCGGAATCTGAACATACGGTAGTGGTTGAGGGCAATCACTACTTTCCGATGAGTGCTTTGCATCAAGCTTATTTTAAAGACAGCCAGCACACCACCAATTGCAGTTGGAAGGGATTGGCGAATTATTTTACAGTGGATGTAAATGGCAAAGAAAATGTAAATGCGGCTTGGATTTACAAAAATCCACTAACGGCTGCTGACAATATTAAAAATCATGTGGCTTTTTGGAAAGGTGTTACTGTTACTAACTAATTGAATTGATTAGTATCTAGACATGACCAATCAAAGTTTTCAAGAATCTAACATTAAAAATGCGCTGATTAATGACGCGCTAACACAGCGGTTTTTAACAGTTAGGCAGCAAACGGTTGATATTTGTAGCCCGCTTGAAACTGAGGATTATGCTGTTCAGCCTAACTCGGATACAAGTCCGCCTAAATGGCATCTTGGGCATCTCACTTGGTTTTTTGAAGAGTTGATTTTAGTTAAATATAGCATGGGATACCGCCGCTTTAATGCTGGTTTTAGCCAAGTATTTAATTCTTATTACAAAGCGCTTGGCCCACACACCGCACAATCAAACAGAGGCCAATTATCTAGGCCAACCGTTGCACAAATTTTAGCTTATCGGTTTTATGTCGATAAACACCTAGTTGGCTTTTTAAATCAACAGGCCATTACTGCTGAAATTGAATTTCTAATTGAAGCGGGTATTCACCATGAGCAGCAGCATCAAGAGCTGCTTTATATGGATATTAAAGTGATTCTGGCGGCTAATGCGCTTCAAACCAATTATTCAAACCTTGCGTTAGCGCCTGCAAATAAGTCAACCTTAGGCTGGGCCTCTTTTAATGAAGGCTTGTATGAGATTGGGTTTGTGGATGACGGCCTAAATGCTACTTTTGCTTATGATAATGAGAAACCAAATCATAAAAGCTACCTTTATGCGTTTGAAATTAGCCAAACTTTAGTGACCAATGGCGATTATTTGGCTTTTGTTGAGGATAACGCCTATGCAAAACCGCAATATTGGTTAAGTCTTGGTTGGGATTGGGTGAATCAGCAGCACATTATGCAACCTTTATATTGGTTAAAGTTAGAAGGCGTGTGGCATGAATACACCTTGCACGGCCTATTGCCGCTTGATTTGAATAGGCCGCTAGTACACATCAGTTATTTTGAAGCAGAGGCTTTTGCGCGCTGGAAAAATGTAAGATTACCCACAGAGCAAGAGTTAGAAGTTTTTCTTAACCAAACCAATTCTAATCCAACCAAGCATGACCATAATACTTTACACAACCAAAGTGATTTACATCCAAATGAGGCCGCCAATTTAAGCGGTGAGGTGTGGTGCTGGACGCAAAGCCAATATAGCGCGTATCCGCGTTTTAAAGCCTTTGATGGCTTGTTAAACGAATATAACGGCAAGTTTATGTGCAATCAATTTGTGCTAAAAGGCGGCTGTGTGGTTACGCCAAGTAATCATTATCGTCACAGTTACCGAAATTTTTATCTACCGCATCAACGTTGGATGTTTTCAG
>JAYWCF010000283.1:0-9345 GCA_043780715.1 Methylotenera sp.
GTTGATTGCACCAGACATGAACCAAGCGATTATTTTCACTAGCACTAAGCGTCATGCTGATGTGTTGGCAGAAGATTTATATGCCGCTGGCCATAAAACAGCCGCTTTGCATGGCGATATGACACAAGGTGCGCGTAACCGTACGCTAACTAAATTGCGTCAAGGTGATGTAAAAGTATTAGTGGCAACCGATGTTGCAGCTCGCGGTATTGACGTGCAAGGCATTTCACACGTAATTAATTACGATTTACCAAAATTTGCTGAAGATTATGTACACCGTATTGGTCGTACTGGTCGCGCCAACAATAAAGGTATTGCGATTTCATTCGCATCAAACATGGATCGCCATTTATTGCGCAAAATTGAGCAATATACAGGTCAAAAATTAGACGCAGCGGTAATTGAAGGTTTTGAGCCAAAACGCGCAATGAAAACAGATGGTCCTTCTAATGGTAGACGTGGTAGCAGTAATGAGCGTGGTGGTTATGGCGCAGGCCGTAATGAGCGTTCTGCACACAAACCAGGTGACCGTGCTGGTTACCAATCTCGCGAGAATAACCGTGGCACATTTGGTGACCGCGTAATGGGTGAAAAACCAGCAACTGAAAAAAGCTACGGCCCACGTGCTGGTGGTTTTAACGACCGCAATAAAGAGCGTACAAATGATAGCGCACGCCCTGCTCGCTCATTTGGCGACCGTCCTGCGTTTGGTGATCGCCCTTCGTTTGGTGATAAACCGGCATTTTCAAACTCAGAGCGTCCAGCGCGTAATGCGGATCGTTTTGCTAATGAAAACCGCGCAGCACCTTCACGTGAAGTAGATGGCAACAGCCGTAGCTACACTAAAGACACTGACATGCAATTTGCACGCGAATTAAGCAAAGGCTTTGGCGGCAAATCAGGTGACAGAACTAGCGCTCCTAGAGCGACTGAAAACAGACCATTTGCACGTAAACCAGAAGGTAGCTTTGGTGATAGGGCTAATCGCAGTGATTCTGGTCGCTCTGAAAGTTCACGTTCAGCTCCGCGCGGTGATGCGCCACGTAGCGCTGCGCCTAGAAGCAACGCTGGCGAAAAGTTTGGTAATCCACGTCCACATCCAACAGGTGATCGTCCTGCGCGTACAAATGGCGGTGATTCTGCACCACGTCGTCCACGTAGCTTTGTATAAAGAAATACAGTTAAATGGATACAACAACGACTGAACTCGTTATGTTTGACGCATTAGGTCTGGCTGCACCGCTGTTAAAAGCGGTGCAAGAGACTGGTTACACAACGCCAACACCGATTCAAGCCAAGGCCATTCCATTGGCTTTGCAAGGCTTAGATTTAATGGCTGGCGCTCAAACAGGCACAGGTAAAACGGCAGCCTTTGCGTTGCCGATTTTACAAAAACTATTACCCTTTGCCAGCAGCAGTACTTCACCAGCAAAACACCCTATACGTGCATTGGTGCTTACGCCAACGCGCGAATTAGCGATTCAGGTAGAAGAAAGTATTAAGGTTTACGCTAAACATACACCACTAAAAAGCTTGGTGGTATTTGGTGGCGTGGATATTAAAACGCAAACACCGCATTTAAAAACTGGCATCGAAATTTTGGTGGCAACGCCAGGTCGCTTGCTTGATCACGTTGAGCAAAAAACGCTTAATTTATCGCAAGTGCAAATTTTAGTGTTAGATGAAGCCGACAGAATGTTGGATATGGGCTTTATGCCCGATTTGAAACGCATTTTGGCTTTGTTGCCAAAACAGCGCCAAAATTTGATGTTCTCTGCTACGTTTTCAAATGAAATTAAAAAGCTAGCCGATGATTTTTTAACGAATCCGACATTGATTGAAGTGGCACGTAGCAATGCCACTAATGACAATGTGACGCAAAAAGTATATTTGGTGGCGCAAAGCAGTAAACAAGCTTTGTTAACGCAGTTGCTTAGCGAGTCTGACAGCCAGCAAGTCATTATTTTTACCAAAACAAAAATCACTGCCAGCAAATTAAGCCGCGCTTTACAAAAAGAAGGTATTTCAGCAGACGCGATTCATGGCGACAAAAGTCAAAAAGAACGTATTGATGCATTAGACGCATTTAAAGCAGGCAAAATCACGGCTTTAGTAGCAACCGATGTGGCGGCGCGTGGCTTAGATATTACTGATTTACCAATGGTAATTAACTATGAAATTCCAAGCGCACCAGAGGATTATGTGCATCGCATTGGCCGTACAGGCCGCGCCGGCGCAAGTGGTATTGCTATTTCTCTGGTATGCGAAGAAGAAGAAAAGTATTTAACCGAAATTGAAAAATTAATTAAACGCAGCATTACACGCGAAACAATTGAGATTAAACAAACGGCTAAAAAAGTCACTAAACCTGCTCATACTGAAGAACGCAGCAGCCAAAGTGCTAATGATTCTTTAAGCTCTAATAGGCAAGCAGCAAAAACACGTCAATATGTGCGCAAGCCATCACGCGACCCTTGGTTTGATAAGCCTTATGAGCCTTCTGTTGTGGTGGCAAAACCACAATACAACGCTTCAACTACTAATAAAGCACCAGTAGCCGCTTTATTGGGTGGCCTTCGCGCCAAGTAGAATCAGCTCCTAATCTAAAGTAATTAAGAATAAACTGGCTTAAAAAGTGCAATTACGCTTTTTTAAGCCACGTTTCCATTTCTTTCACATCTAGCGGTGGCGAGTAAAAGAATCCTTGAACATTTTTACAGCCACTTGCCGCTAAAATATCGGCTTGTTGCTGATTTTCTACACCTTCGCCAACCAAACTTAAGCCTAGCGCATCGCCCAAAGCAACAATCGCTTTTACAATAACGCGATCTTCTTCGCTATATACCAAGCCATCTACAAATGAGCGGTCAATTTTAACTTCATCTACTGCCCAGCGTTTTAGATAAAGCAATGATGAGTGCCCCATACCAAAATCATCTAGCGAAATACTAAAGCCGGCCTCTTTAATTAAGCGCATATTCCTTTTCACTACGTCTGCTTCTTCTAATAGCGCATATTCGGTAATTTCAATACACAGCATACTAGGCGAAACATCATATTTAGCCGGAATATTAGTCAGTGTTTTAATCAAGGTTTCAGAGCGCAAATGCCTAGCTGAAATATTCACCGACACGCGTGGCACGCCATATTTTTTATTTTTCCAAGCGCGAATTTGCTTACAGGTAGCTTCAAGCACCCATTCACCAATTTGATTAATCAGCGATGATTGCTCGGCTATTTTGATAAATTCTAGCGGTGGAATTAAACCACGCTCTGGATGACGCCAGCGAATAAGCGCTTCAATGCCAACAAGGGTATTTTCGGTGTTTTCTATTTGTGGCTGATACACAATAAATAGCTGATTATCTTTTAGCGCATGGCGAATGCCATGTTCCATTTCTAGCCATTGATGCGCAATAAAATTCAAATTGGTGGTATAAAACTCGAAATCATTGCGGCCATTTTGTTTGGCGCGATACATGGCTAAATCGGCATAAACCAACAAAGTCTGCGTGTCCGTTGTGTCATCTGGGTAAACGCTTACGCCAATACTCACCGTGCAATAGACGCGCTGTGCATCAATTTCAAACGGCACCGCAAAAGCGGCAATAATGTCGCGCACTAAGCGATGGCCATCTTGTGGCGATGCACCTTCCATAATCATCACAAACTCATCGCCACCCAACCTGCATAACACATCCGTTGCGCGCACGCGCTCAGTAATGCGCTTAGTGGCTAATATCAATAATTGATCGCCAGCTTCGTGGCCAAGCGTATCGTTGACCATTTTAAAATGGTCTAAATCAAAAAATAATAGTAAAACTTGGTCACCCTCGCGCGCTGCTTTGGCGACAGAGTGATCTAAACGTTGCCTAAACATACTGCGATTGGGTAAACCCGTTAATTCATCGTGTGAAGCTAAAAATTCAACTTTGCGATTTAGGGCAATGGTTTCGCTAACATCGCGCCCAACGCCACGATAGCCCATAAAGTTGCCGTTATTGGCAAACACTGGCTTGCCAGAAACGCGTAAATAAACCAATTTGCCCATTTCATCGGTGAAATGCACTACGTATTCGGCAAAGCGTTTATGTGTTTGCAAGGTTTTAAGCATTTCATTTGAGCTGTGGCTATGACAGGCTTCTGCCAAATCAGTCAGGCTAAAAAAGTTTAAACCGGTTGGGCCGCCTGTTAATGCGTATATTTTTAAGTGCTCATCCGACTCCCAAAACCAATCGGCTGAAGCTTCTGCAAAATCTCTAAATCGCGCTTCACTTTCGATTAGCTTTTCTTTTTCTTCGCTTAATTCGATGATTTTTTTATCTAGTTTAGTGCGCACTCGGTCGGCATGCTGCTTATCTAATTTAAGTGGGCTGCCGCGATATAAGCCGCGGCTTTTTGGCAAATCAGCTGGCTTATTCGAATTTAAAACGGCGGCCACAACATCTAGTAACTCTGGCATTAACATGGGTTTAATTAAAAACTTGGTGGCGCCAAGCGATAAAGCAAAGCGTTTATCTTGATCGGACGTGTAAGTGGCGGTGTAAAAAAGAATCGGAATATGTTGCAGACTTTGATTTTGCTTAACCGCACGGCACAAGCCGTAGCCATCCATTTCAGGCATTAAAATATCTGAAATAATTAAATCAACAGACTCCATTTGTAGAAAGGACAGGGCTTTTAAACCGTTATCAAAACTGGCCACTTTGTAGCCTTTTGCTGTTAACACTGTCTCTAGCAGCTGCCTAGAGTTTTCATCATCTTCCGCGATTAAAATATTCACGCATCACCTCACCTTATTATTTTTTTATTTATTTATTGATTGCTTGTTCTATTTGTTGAATCACCAACATAGGGTCTATCGGTTTTTCGATATAACTGGTGCATCCCGCCTTTAACAACCTTTCGCGGTCGCCAGACATGGCATAAGACGTCATGGCGATGATGGGTATATCTCGCCCGACTGGATGCGCCCTGATGCGTTTTAACACTTCTAAGCCGTTAATATCTGGTAATTGTATATCTAAAATTATAAAATCTGGCGGAATTGTCAGAGCTTGCTTCACACCTTCAAGCCCGGTCATGGCGTAGCGTATCTTGTAATTTGCCTGCTCTAAAATAAACCGTATCAATTCCAAATTGTTTTCATTATCTTCAATAATCAACGCAACAGTCATGGCAATGCCTTTCCTGAGTTAATTGGTGATAGATTCGATTTATCGGATTTGATTCTTGTTGTAGCAGGCTCATCTAAAATAGATACACTGGGTTCAAGCGCAAGATTAGTAATTTTAATGGGCAATTTAATGGTAAACGTACTGCCTTTTTCCAGTTTACTTTGCACTTCTATTCGGCCAGAAAGCAATTGCGATAATATTTTTCGCGTTAAATACAAACCTAGGCCAGTGCCTAATGTTTTAATTTTGAGTGGTGAATCAATTCGTTCAAATGGTTGAAACAACTTAACCAAATCTGCTTCGCTAATACCAATGCCAGTGTCAGTTACCGCAATACTTAACCAGCTTTTATCAACACTGGCATGAATCTCCACCTTGCCCTGCGGTGTATATTTAACCGCATTACTCACCACATTTAAAATCACCTGAAACAAGCGTTTTCGATCGGTTTCAAGCTTCACGTGATCAGGGCAATCGACACTAATTTCTAAATGTCTTTCTTCTAAAATATGCGCAACGGCGTGCTCAACATCCGCCAAAAGTGGTGCTAATTCAAATTTTTCGATGTGTATTTCTAAAAAACCCGCTTCAATTTTAGAAATATCAATTACATCAGAAATCAGTGATAACAAATGCTTGGCCGAATGGTAGGCGCGGCCCAATTGATCTTTTTGTTTAAAATTAAGCTCACCAGACATGCCTTGCAGCACAACTCCTAAAAAGCCAATAATGGAATTGAGTGGCGTGCGTAATTCATGCGACATAGAAGCTACGAACATCGATTTAATTCGATCAGCCGATTCAGCCGCTTCACGCGCGGTAATCAGTGATTCTTGCAGCGCTTTTTGCCGCGAAATATCCAATGCAATCGCCACAATTTGCCCTTCGTTACTGGTGCTTTGCGCAACCGCACCCATTGAACATTGATACACATATTTTTCACCCGTTGCATTTTGCAACAGCAACTCAATGGCGCGAAAATCTTTACCTTTCATGGCACGACCAGCGGCGGCAACGGCTTTTTTACGCGATTCTTTAGCCACGATTAATTGAATAAAACTTTTGCCAATCAGTTGATCTCGGCTATAACCCGCTGCCAATAAAGCCTCTGGATTAGCATCCACCACATTGCCCACTTTATCAATAATCAATATTGGTATAGGCGCATGCTCCACCACATAGCTATAACGTTTTTCGCTTTCGAGTAATTTTTTGGTATTGGCTTCTAACGCCTTTTGCTTACTCATATCTTGGCCAATCGAAATAATCACCGGATTATTGTCATCGTCCAATTCCATGCTGCGCGACACCACTAAATCGATTGTTCCGCCACCAGCGCAGCGTGTGGTAATTTCCTCACCTTGAATCTTGCGCCCAAACGCAACTTGCTGATTAATATGATATAACTGTTGTTTGTTTTGCTCTGTGCCAAATAATTCGTTATAGGATTTTCCAATGGCAAACTCACGACTGTAGCCAGAAAGACGTTCAGCTTCTGGATTCATCTCTATAATTTCGTTGGCAATGTTCATGTATAAAATGGTTACAGGCGCCCGCTCAACCAAAAACCGAAACAGCTTAGCGTTATTTTCAATAGACGCCGTGCGCTTTTGCACGATGGTTTCAAGGTGTTTTTGTTGATGCGATAAGCTATCTTCTACCTCTTGCCGCTTGTGGGCTTCTAAGGTTAATCTAGCCAGATCGGTAATCGAGCCTACAAAGTTTTGCTCATCTAATGTCCATTCACGCGGCCCGCCGATGTGTTCGTGGCAAATCACACCTATCACCTGATTGTTCAACCAAATCGTGCCATCTAACATGGCGCCTATCCCACTATCCTGCAAATAATCTATTGTGAATTCGGCTGTAGCGGGATGATGATAAACATCATTAATTGAAATAACGCGGCTTTGTTTAAGCGCCTGAAAATAAACAGGTAAATCGGCCACAAGCAAGGGTTTTGATACGGTGTGTAAATCCTTGGATTTAATATATAAGCCTATACATTCAAGCTGCTTAAAATCATCATCAAAGCGCCACACACTTACACGCTCAACACCTAAAGCATTAGCCGATACCTGCGCAATTTCTTTAAAAACAGCTTCTGGATCTTGCTTACTGGCAAGCTGCATGGTGGCTAAATGCGCCAAGCTAGCATTTTGCTTTTGCAAACGCTGCTCACTTTTCTGTAGCTTTTCTTGTGCAATTTTCTTATCAATATTTTGCAGATGCAGCTTATTGATTAACTTTTCTAGCTGCTTGCTGCGTTTTAAATTACCAAACAAATAGCCGCCATACAGCACAAAAACAAAAAAAACCGCACTAAGCATTTGCACATAACGCTGGTCAGCATAAAACTGATAAGTAAACAGCATATGCACATAAAACAATGTCAGGCAGATAATAAAAAGCAGGCCAATAACGAATATTTTTTGAGTAGGAAATTCAATGCGCTCAGTGCTTGTGGCATTTAAAACGGTGGGCATTAAAAAGCGCTGTGTGACCATTTTTCTAATTTGCCAATCAACGTAGAGCAAATTAATCAAAATAATGGTTAGCACCAAAAAAATGGCTAAGGCGAATTCAAATTTATTGGCAATTATCCAGCGTAAACTTAATTCAATATGCGGGTGTAAAAAGGAATAGATAAGCGGATGTTGTACAAGAATATCTTTGCCATAAAAATTGATTGGCATTGCTTGTGCAGATAGTGTAACTAGCGCAAATAATGCAATTAGCATCGCAAAATAAATGCATATTCGACTAGAAATTGTTCGTAACAATCTGCTTTTATACAAGCAAAACCCCTTACGATAACCGTTATTCTTTACATCACTATAGCATTGTGTGGCGGATTTACGTAGGGCGGACCTGTTTTTGCTGTTTTTTTACTACTATTTGGTAGTAGTTTTGGCTGCTATTACATTTATTGATTGCGCATGAAATCGGCTACGCCGTACAGTTGAGTAGCTAGCACCTGCATCAATTTTTCATCCATTTTCAATTGTTGCATGGCGCTAATCATGCAATACATCCACTGGTCGCGCGCGCTTTCATCTATGCTAAATGGCATGTGTTTTTGGCGTAAAAAAGGATGGCCGTAGCGCTCAATATACAACTGTGGGCCGCCGGTCCAGCCAGTTAAAAACATAAACAACTTTTCGCGTGAAGCGGTTAAATCAGCAGGATGCATGGCGCGGATGGGTGCCGCTTTTTTATCCGAATCCATAATGTCGTAGAAAGTTTCTACCAACTCACGAATGGCAGCAGTGCCGCCTTTTTCGCCACCTAATAAGCTGTAAAACGTGGATTTGCTGCTACCTACTTTTTCTATTTTATTAAGCATACATTATCAAAACTCAGACGGTTTAACCAAACTAGCTGCCAATTTTGCGCGGCTTCTGGCTTCATCCGTATCTTTACCTGTTGCCAACGCCACGCCCATACGGCGGCGCGCAAATGATTCGGGTTTACCAAATAAGCGAACATCACTATTGGGCACGTTTAATGCGGCTTCTAAACCTTCGTAGCTTAAGTTTTGGCTATCTACGCCGCCATAAATAACCGCGCTTGCACCGGTTTGCGTCATGCTTACATCCACTGGCAAGCCTAAAATAGCGCGCGCGTGCAATTCAAACTCGCTTAAACGCTGGCTACACATGGTTACCATGCCTGTGTCATGTGGGCGTGGGCTTACTTCACTAAACCACACCTCATCATTTTTAACAAACAGCTCAACGCCAAACAAACCAAAGCCGCCAAGGCTATCGGCAATGGTTTTAGCAATATGTTGAGATGCTTTTAGTGCGTTTGTGGTCATGGCTTGCGGCTGCCAACTTTCAAGGTAGTCGCCATTTTTTTGCACATGGCCGATTGGCTCACAGAAATAGGTTTGCGTTTCGCCTTGTGCATTTTTTGCGCGCACTGTTAACAGCGTAATTTCATAATCAAAATCAATTTGGCCTTCAACAATCACCACACCCTGATTCACACGCCCGCCAGTTGCGGCGTAATCCCATGCCGTTTTAACTTCGCTGGCTTGGGTAATACGCGATTGCCCTTTGCCAGAAGATGACATGGTGGGTTTGATAAAACAGGGGTAACCAATATGGCTATCAATAGCGGCTTGAAGCTCAGCTTCACTGCGCGCAAACGCATAAGGTGAAAC
>JAYWCF010000284.1:0-9339 GCA_043780715.1 Methylotenera sp.
GAATTGAGTGTACGTGCATTAGAAGTGGCGGTACAACATCGCAGACCAAGCCAAGCGGTATTATTTCATTCTGACCAGGGTGTGCAATATTCCAGCGATTTAACATTTGAATGGTCTGACAATCGTATTTACTGTTCTGAATTGGTTTGGAAGTTATACGATAATGCCCTAAACATTCAAATTGGTGAACTGCAACGCTTGAAAGAATTTAATTTAAAGGCGCCAGCCGTGAAGGCAAAATTACATGAACGTTATGGCTCAAATATTCCTATGGATGAACTGGTTACTTCGCCAGAAGCCATGTTTAAATCTGATTTGCTAGTTTTGATAACAAAAAAATAAATTAATCAATAAGTTAAGTATGATTAATTTTCTAAGTTATTTTTATTGATTGATTATATTGCCATCTTTGTAATGCAATTCTGATTTCAGTTTTCCGTCTTTGTCCCAAGTATATTCTGGCCCTTCTTTTTTGCCATCCACAAAGTTTGATTGCGCGCGCTGTTGGCCATTTTCGTACCATTGTTTAAAGCTGCCATGCTCGCGGCCGCCTTTGTAGTGGGCTTCTAGCTTCATTTGGCCATTTTCGTACCATTGGTTCCAAACTCCATCCTCTTTGTCATCCACATAGTTGGTTTGAATTTTAATGCGGCCGCTTTCATACCAAAAAATTTCTAAGCCTTGTTTTTTGCCGTTTAGAATATTGACTTCATACTTTGGGCCACCATTAACAAATTGCTCGGTGTATTTGCCGGTAAAGGTTTTATCAAAAAATGTTTGCGCTTGGACGCTCATGTTTGCGCTAAGTAAGCACAATGCTAGTAATGCTATTTTTAAATTTTTCATCTGCGATTAATCAATTAAAGGTTATAAATAGATAGTTAAAATTTCAAAGTGTTCAGTTTTTGTTGCCGACAAAAAAGCCCAGTAATTTCTCACTGGGCTTTTTAAATTAGCGTAAGCTAATTATTTATTCAGCTTACTTATTCATTACGTACATTGTTACTTCAAAGCCAAAACGCATTTCTGTAGCTGCTGGTGTCGTCCACATGATAATTTCCTTTAAAGTTTGGCGATTCACAATGATTCGCTTAATATATAGCATTATGCGCGCTGATTAAAATCTAATCCTATGTAGTTAGCTTAAATAGGCCTAGTGATTTTACGTAAAGCCAAAGTGGTTTAAATTTTTGCTAGCCAGCCTTGTGCAAAAACAAGTTAAACTTGTATTCATTTATTTAAACAAAGGCTTATTAATGAGTGTTTATCAAGTATTAATTACCGGCGCAAACCGTGGCTTGGGTTTAGAGTTTGCCAAACAATATGCCGCTGATGGCTGGAATGTGCTGGCTTGTTGCCGCAACCCTGAGGCGGCCATTGCGTTACAAGCACTTTCTGAAAAACATAGCAATATCAAGCTATTAGCTTTAGATGTAGCTGATTTTAAGCAAATAGATGCGTTGGCGTTGCAACTAAAAAATCAGCCGATTGATGTATTGATAAATAACGCAGGCGTTTACCCTGAAAGTGCGTTTGGCGACACCAATTATGATGATTGGGCGCAGGCGTTTAAAATTAACGCCATGGCTTCACTCAAAATGGCAGAAGCGTTTGTGCAACATGTGGCTAAAAGTCAGCTTAAAAAAATGGCTACCTTATCCAGCAAAATGGGCAGTGTTGATGACAACACGAGTGGCGAAAGCTATAGTTACCGCAGTAGCAAAACCGCGGTGAATATGGTGATGAAAAGCTTATCAATTGACCTAAAACCTTATGGTATTAGCGTTGTGACACTGCACCCTGGCTGGGTACAAACGGATATGGGTGGGCCTAACGGCTTAATTAACACGCAAACTAGTGTGACAGGTTTGTGTAAAGTAATTGACAATTTGAGCTTGAAAAATACGGGTGAATTTACGGCTTTTGATGGCAAAAACATTGCTTGGTAAGCCATTATTTTTAATCTAAACGGCTTTAAAGGGTGCCCGCTCTTCTAGCTCAGTGGTGTAGGCGGCAACGCCCTCACTTTCTCTATCTAAAAATTGCTGAATAGCAACTTCAAAATCGGGATGGGCGATTTTGTGATAAGAGCAAGTTGGGCGCGGCTCAAACCCTCGCGCTAATTTATGCTCACCTTGCGCGCCGCCTTCAAAATAAGTAATGTTTTCGGCAATGCAAAATTGTTGCGCTTGGTAATAGCACAGTTCAAAATGCAGGCCAGACACAAATTGCACAGCGCCCCAGTAGCGGCCATATAGGGTGTGTTGATTATAGATATTGAGCGTGCAGGCAACTGGTTTGCCCGCTATTTCAGCCACAATTAGCAAAATATTTTGCGGCATATTGTCGCCAATTAGCTCAAAAAACTGCCGTGTTAAATAAGGCGTAGAGTGATGCTCGCGATAGGTATTGCTATAACACTGGTAGAAAAAATCCCAATCTTCCGCTGTTGCTTCAGTGCCTTTAATTTGCCTGCAAACCACACCCGCTTGAGCGATTTTTTTACGCTCTTGATGAATTTTTTTGCGCTTATCGTGGCTTAAAGTGGCTAAAAAATCTTCAAAATGTTGGTAATTTTTATTTTGCCACCTAAACTGCACGCCAGTGCGCTTAAGCCAGCCAGCGTTTTCTAATTGCGCTGCGCTACTTTCATCTGGAAATAAAACATGGGCGCTAGATAATTGATTCTGACGCAGCATATTTTCTAAGGCTTCAATCATCAACAACTGCACTGCTGGCTGATGGCTTAATAAACGGCTACTGGTAATGGGCGAAAACGGAATGGCCGATAACAACTTTGGGTAATAATCCATCCCGCTACGTTGATACGCATCGGCCCAAGCCCAATCAAATACATATTCACCATAAGAATGGCTTTTTAAATACAGCGGCATAGCGCCCACTAATTGGTTATTCTGCGTAACAATTAATGGATGCGGCATCCAACCTGTACTTTGCCCTACCGATGCTGAGTTTTCAAGTGCGCTTAAAAAAGCATGGCTCATTAACGGCGTGCCATCGGTTAAAGCATCCCAATCAGTTGCGGCAATATCATTAATACTGGTGATTATTTGCACAGAAAATGCGGCTAGGTTAATGCTTGTATCTTGCGAATGCGTCATACCAATCGTTTTAACCTATTCAAGAAGGTTTATCAAGGTTCTGGTATGAGCGGTGTTGCTTGAATTGGTTTGAATTTAAGTGATTAAGGCGTCAATAAGCTTAAGAATCTGGTGTAAATACTATTCTAAATAGGCCGTTTGCGCATATTAGAAGCTTCTTTATTCGCTCTGGATCTGCTTTTGCTTTTAATTTCGGCTTCTGCATCTAAAATTTTCTGCGCTTCCATTTTGGCTTCAGCCGCTTTTTGACGTTCAATGGATTTTGCTTGGGCTAGCTCTAGTTCTTCTAGCGTAATCACATTATTTTCGTCTACATCAACAAAGTTAAAATGACGTGCGATTTGTGGCAAGCATAGCGTTGCTTCTTCACGGTCAATCGAATCATCATTATCTTTGTTGCAATCGTTAAAGCGGATTTGAACGCTGTCTTTCATGGCTTTGCGCTTTTGTTCAATCTGCGCATGTTCTGGATCTGTGGATTTTGCATAATCGGACAAAGCTTTACGCAAGCGCGCTCTGTCTTCTGGGCTAAAATTATGTTCAAGCGTTTTTTCTAAACCGCTTTCGTCTATTTGCTCTAAAAGCGTTTTATCATCAGAAAACAAACCAATTTTGCCATCAGCAAAAACAGGTGTAGCAAACAAGTTGCTAAACAATACCAACAACGATAAAGTTGGCGTTAAATAGTGCGCTTTTGGAGCCATTTTTAATGAATACTCGTCTTTCTAATATTCTTATTGTGTCTAGAAAATATGACTTACTAACTAAGCTTTGCAATCATGAATCAGCATTGTTAATGCAATGTTTCATAAAACTGAATAATTGTAACTATTTGTAACACAACTGTTTTATATGATTAAGACGCGCTAATTCGGTGAAAAGTTTTCACAATTCTAGATTTATTCATCCTTAAAACATATACTAGTGCGGTAACGTTACGTTACTCATTCAATCATACTGAAAGTGTAGATAATGGCTGAAAACAACAAGAAAGTGTTAATGGTAGATGATGATATGCGCATGCGCGAGCTGCTGCAGCGTTATCTAACCGAACAAGGTTTTAATATTAAAACAGTATCCGATTCTAAAGAAATGGATGCCATTTTAGTAAACGAGTCATTTGATTTATTAGTATTGGATTTAATGTTGCCGGGTGAAGATGGTTTGGCCATTTGCAGACGCCTGCGCGCCAACAAATTTACCACGCCAATAATCATGCTTACCGCGCGTGGCGATGAAGTAGATAGAATTATCGGCTTAGAAATGGGTGCGGATGATTATTTGCCCAAGCCATTTAATCCACGCGAACTACTCGCGCGCATCAATGCGGTGTTACGCCGCCATGAGCATAATCCTGAGGCCGAAAATTCTGGCAAATTAGAAGCGTTTACCTTTGGTGAATTTATATTTGATCCATCAAGCCGCAGTTTAAGCCGCAACGGCATGCCCATTACCATTACCAGCGGTGAGTTTGCTTTGCTAAAAGTATTCACTGAGCATCCGCGCCAACCGCTTTCGCGCGACAGGTTAATGCAATTAGCGCGTGGCCGCGAGCTGGATGTGTTTGACCGCAGTATTGATGTGCAAGTATCACGCTTGCGCCGTATTGTAGAGCCCGATCCAGCGCATCCGCGTTACCTGCAAACCATGTGGGGCTTTGGTTACGTGTTTATTCCGGATGGTGAAGCGTCGCACTAAATCGCGCTAGCTCAGTCCTACTATTTCATTTATCAGCTAAATCACTTCATTGAGATTTCTACCACGCCGCCTGCTTTCGCGCTTAATGTTGCTTATCGCCATTTTATTGGCGGTGAGCATTTACGCATCGCTCAAGATTTTCGACTATTTTGATCGCGAACCACGCGCTACCACGGCTGCTTTACAAGCGGTTACCATTGTTAATTACACCCGTGCCTCCCTTATTGCCTCGCATGAAAATCGCCGCTTAGCCTTATTATCTGAGCTTTCTGGGCGTGAAGGTGTGCGTGTTTATGCGGCCGATTTTTTAGAAGATATTGAACCGCTGCCTAATGACCCGTTTATTAACTTAATCGCTGAAAAAATCCGCGAACGTTTAGGAGTGGAAACCATTATTACCGTTAATCACTACGGCATACCCGGTTTGTGGATTAGTTTTAATGTGGAATTAGACGATTTTTGGGTGGTGATTCCTAAAATTCAGGTGGATAGGCCTTTTCCTTGGCACTGGCTTGGCTGGGGCGCGGTGGTTGGTTTGCTGTCATTATTCGGCGCTTATATTATTGCGGCGCGTATTAATCGGCCGCTTAACCTGCTGGTGCATGCAGCAGATCGCTTGCGCAATGGCGAGCCCGCACCACGCTTGCCAGAAGACAGCGTTGACGAATTGCGCGAAGTCAGTCGCACCTTTAATGAAATGGCGGAATCGTTAGTACGGCTGGATGCGGAACGCACATTGCTGCTGGCTGGTGTTTCGCATGATATTCGCACACCGCTTGCGCGGCTAAGATTAGCCGTTGAAATGTTGCCTGAAGATGGCTGCAACAGCATGAAAGCCGGCATGATTGAAGACATTGCCGATATGGATAATATTATTCATCAGTTTTTAGATTTTGTGCGCGGCGTGGAAGGTGAGCCCACCAGAATGATGGATATTAATGCCTTATTAATCGCACTTTCTGAGCGGCAAGCCCGTGCGGGACGCAATCTTAAATTGCGCTTAACCTCAACCTATTTTATACCACTACGCCCATTGGCCATGCAGCGTTTGTTAGATAATTTGGTGGGTAACGCTTACGCCTATTCAAAAGGCGAAGTTGAAGTGACCAGTAAAATTACTGCCGAAAAAATTGTAATAAGTGTGCTAGATAACGGCCCAGGTATTCCGCCAGAACATGCAGAACGTTTATTGCGTCCATTTGAACGCATGGACAGCGCACGCAATAAAAACGAAGGTGGTAGCGGTTTGGGTTTGGCGATTTGTAACCGGATTGCTAAATTGCATCGCGGCAGTTTAGAGTTGGTGAATCGCCCAGAAGGCGGTTTAGAAGCAAGACTAACGCTGCCAATTCAAAATTAATTTACATTAGGTTTAAACCAATTTAATTTTTCACGCAATTGCACAACTTCGCCGATAATCGTTAAACACGGCGGCTTCATCTCTGCAAACGCCACTTTTTCGGCTAAATCGGCCAATGTCGCGGTGACCACTTTTTGGCGTTGCGTGGTACCTTGTTGCACCACGGCTACTGGCATGCTTGCCGCAACGCCATGTTCAATTAATTTTTCGCAAATTTGTTTTAAACCCACCAAGCCCATGTAAATTACCACAGTTTGGCGCGGGCGACTCATGGCGACCCAATCTAAATCCAGTGACAGCTCTGTTGAACCCTCTTTGGCTTTTAGATGCCCTGTAATAAATAAGCACGCTTGCGCATAATCGCGATGCGTAAGCGGAATGCCCGCGTAGCTAGAAACGCCGTTGGCGGCGGTAATGCCGGGCACTACTTGAAACGGCACGCCGTGCTGCATCAACGTTTCAATCTCTTCACCACCGCGCCCAAATATAAACGGGTCGCCACCTTTTAAGCGTAATACACGCTTGCCTTGCAAGGCTAGCTTGGCTAATAAATCGTTGATTTCTTCTTGCGGCATGGTGTGCTGATCGCGCGATTTACCCACATAAATCAATTCTGCATCGCGACGCACCAACTCCATTACTTCTGGCGAAACCAATTTATCGTACACGCACACATCACATTGTTGCATTAATCGTAAGGCTCTAAATGTCAATAAATCTGGGTCGCCCGGGCCGCCGCCGACTAAAAACACTTCACCTTTATTAGCAGTCGCATCGGTGCCGTCTAAAATATTTTGCAGTAAATCGCGCGCGGCTTGCTCTTGGCCAGACAATACGCGCTCTACCATTGGCCCTTGCAATATGCCTTCCCAAAAGATGCGTCTGGCTTGGGTGGTGGCGAATTTGGCTTTCACTTGGTCGCGAAATTCACCGGCAATATCGGCAATTCGGCCATAAGTGGCTGGCAACATGGTCTCAATTTTGGCGCGAATATAGCGCGCCAGCACTGGTGCATTGCCTTCTGATGAAATCGCAATCACAACAGGGCTGCGGTCAATAATGCTGCCCATGGTAAACGTGCATAAATCAGGCGCATCCACCACATTAACCGGGATATTTTGCGCTTTTGCCGCCACGGATACAGCTATATTCACCGCTTCATCATCTGTCGCTGCAATCACCATACAAGCGCCAGTTAGCTGGCTTAGTTCAAAATTACTGGCGATATACTTGATAGTGCCCGCCTCTGCCATTGCCAAAAGTTCATGGCAAATTTCAGGTGAATAAAGCGTAATCGCCGCGCTGGCTTTTAACAGCATGCTGACTTTGCGCGTGGCAACATCGCCGCCGCCAATCACCACACAATGACGATTTTTAATATTGAAGAAAATAGGAAGTGCTTGCATGAGTGCTACTTTAAATGGATTAAGCCTATTTTACATTGTGCTACTCAAATACGCTAAAATTATGCTTTATTGTTTAATTATTTTGTTTTGAAAATACCTGCTAAAACCGCTGAAAACACCCCTAAAAAAGTCTTCATCAAAACCTTTGGTTGCCAGATGAATGAATATGATTCGTCGCGTATGGCCGATATGCTGAATGCCGATAGCGGCATGGTTGAAACGCAAACTGTGGAAGATGCCGATGTTATTTTGCTTAACACTCGCAGCGTGCGCGAAAAAGCCGAAGACAAAGTGTTTAGTCACCTTGGCCGTTTTATTCCGCTAAAAGCCAAAAATCCTAATTTAATCATTGGTGTAGGCGGTTGCGTGGCTTCGCAAGAAGGTGACAACATTATCAAGCGCGCGCCTTATGTGGATGTGGTGTTTGGCCCGCAAACTTTGCATCGCTTGCCTGAGATGATTAAAAATTCGCAATCATCTGGTATTTCGCAAGTGGATATTACGTTTCCAGAAATTGAGAAATTTGACCATTTACCGCCACCGCGTGTAGATGGTGTGACTGCATTTTTAAGCATTATGGAAGGTTGCAGCAAATATTGCAGCTTTTGCGTGGTGCCGTATACCCGCGGCGAAGAAGTGTCGCGCCCGTTTGATGCCATTTTGCTAGAAGCCGTGCAGCTGGCGGAGCAAGGCGTTAAAGAAATTACACTACTTGGTCAAAATGTTAATGCTTATAGGGCCCAATATGAAGGCGTTGAAGCGGATTTAGCGATGCTAATTGAAACCATTGCCGAAATCCCGCAAATAGAACGCATCCGCTTTACCACTAGCCACCCCAATGAAATGAATCAGCGGCTGATTGACTGCTTTGCTAATGTGCCAAAACTGGCAATTCAGCTGCATCTGCCAGTGCAAGCGGGTTCTGACCGTATTTTGATGGCGATGAAACGCAACTATACGGCGCTGCAATTTAAAAGCATTATCCGAAAATTAAAAACCGCCAGCCCAAATCTGACATTTACTTCTGATTTCATTATCGGTTTTCCAGGTGAAACGGAAGCCGATTTTGAGGCGACTGCAAAACTGATGCAAGACGTTGGTTTTGATTACAGTTTTAGCTTTTTATACAGCCCACGTCCTGGCACACCAGCCGCGTTTATTAAAGATGACACGCCACAAGCCATTAAATTAGCGCGTTTGAGTAAGTTGCAGGCGATTAACGAAGCACAAGGCGATGCGATTAGCCGCGGTATGCTGGGCAGCATTCAACGCGTTCTGATTGATGGCGCCTCTCATAAATACCCCGATTTACTGGCAGGAAAAACTGATAACAATCGTGTAGTAGATATTGCCGGCAGCAATGATTTAATCAACACTTTTGTGAACGTTAAAATTACTGATGTATCAAATCCGAAACGATTACAAGGCCAGATAGTAGAAAAGACGATTTAATCAATGGAAATTACATTACAACCTGAAGACAACGCACGTTTAGCAAATTTATGCGGCGCGTTGGATGAAAATATTAAGCAAATTGAAACCGCGCTGGAGGTGAATATTAATCGGCGTGGCAGCACCTTCAATATAAGCGGGAAGCTAGATAATACGCGGCTGGCGGCGCAGTTGCTGGAGAATTTCTACGTGCGTGCTAAAAAACCGCTGGAGCTGGAAGACATTCAACTTGGGCTGGTAGAAATCGACAAACTCAAGCCTGAAGATGTTAGCAGCACGGCAATGCCCGTTTTGATGACTA
>JAYWCF010000285.1:0-3388 GCA_043780715.1 Methylotenera sp.
ACACTATAAGCATCACTAGCGCTTACACCCGTTAAATCGGGTGGAACCTCTAATGGTTTCGCACGGCCTGCACCTTTGTAATCAGAAGTACTGTTAATAAATGGAATCGAATCGCACGCGCTTAATAAAATTGTTAGCAAGCTTGCTATAATAATTTTTGATGCCATATTTTGCTTCATATTGGTTTGTTTCATCGTTCTTACCACCATTTGCTTTAAAATTTAAACTGCTAATTAATTTCTGCCTGGCGCATCGCTGCACGCAACACATCGTGATATTGCGCCGATAAATTCACCATCGGCAGCCTAATTCCTGACTTTATTTTGCCCATTTGTTGCAACACCCACTTAACGGGGATAGGATTTGCCTCAATAAATAATTTTTGATGCAAAGCGAATAATTTTGCATTGATTTCACAGGCTTTTGCAACATTGCCCGCCATCGCCGCCACACACATTTCACGCATTAATCGTGGTGCAACATTGGCAGTAACCGAAATCACGCCTTGTCCGCCAATCAGCATTAAGGCCATTCCTGTGGCATCGTCGCCACTGTAAATGGCAAAGTCTCCAATTTCAGGCATAAGTTTCGCGCGCAAAATCAAATCTGTGCCGCGCTCTATACCGCCTGTTGCATCTTTAATACCAACAATATTTTTAATCGCGGCTAAACGCAAAGCTGTGTCGTTGCTCATGTCGCAACTGGTTCGCCCTGGCACATTGTACAAAATCTGCGGAATATCCACCGCTGCCGCAATGGCTGCAAAGTGCTGGTACAAACCCTCTTGCGATGGCTTATTGTAATATGGTGTTACCAATAAGCAGGCGTCAACACCTAAGCTTTTTGCTTTTGATGTAAGCTCAATCGCCTCGCTAGTAGAGTTTGCGCCCGTGCCAGCAACCACTTTAACGCGGCCATTAACATGTTCTACCGTGGTTTTAATCAGTAAACAATGCTCGACTACATCTACAGTTGGCGATTCGCCCGTGGTGCCCACAATCACAATGCCGCCGGTGCCAGCGGCAATATGCCAATCAATTAACGCGCGCAGCGCAATTAAATCTAAACTGCCATCATCAAACATAGGGGTAACAATGGCTACCAAACTACCTGTTAACATGACTTAAACCTGCTTAAAAAATTAATCCCACTATTTTAACCGAATCTTAGGACTTAAAGCGAAAACACAGTTTAATCAGCGAGTAAATCGCTTCTATATAACTAAATAACATAAAATAGTTAAAAATATTATTTTTAATGCTATTAAAAAGTGCGTATATTCTAGTTTTTAATCATTAACGTATCAGTATGATTTAGGTTGATTTTGCCGCGCCGCAGGCGTTAAAACAGGCTTAAAACGCAGTATAATAATCGGTATTAAATCTTAAAGTAAATATGACCACAACTTTACACCAATATATTATGATTTTGCTGGGCTCCGTGTTAGTTAACAACATTGTGCTGGTTAAAATTTTGGGTTTATGCCCGTTTATGGGCGTCTCTAAAAAACTTGAGGCGTCCATCGGCATGGGCATGGCTACCGCTTTTGTGTTGACGATTGGCAGCATGACTAGCTGGGCGATAACACATTATTGGCTAGAACCGAATCATCTTGAATACCTGCGTACGCTATCATTTATTGTGGTGATTGCTGGTGTTGTGCAGTTTACTGAAATTGTGATGGAAAAAAGCTTTCCGCCGCTGTACCAAATGCTGGGCATATTTTTGCCGCTTATTACCACCAATTGTGCAGTGTTGGGTATTCCTTTACTCAATGCGCAATCAAGTCACGGACCAATAGAATCGGGCTTATACGGTTTTGGTGGCGCAGTTGGTTTTAGCTTAGTGCTCATTTTATTTGCCAGCATGCGCGAGCGTTTAGAGGCTGCCGATGTGCCAAAAGTATTTCAAGGATCAGCCATCGCGATGGTGACGGCTGCGCTGATGAGCTTGGCTTTTATGGGCTTTGCTGGCCTAGATAAATATTAAATTAAATATTAAGTTAAATACCAATATAAATACTTAAGATAGATACTAAAAATTAACCAATGAAAGATTTGCTACTGCAAATATGTTTATCGCTTTAACGATCATGTTAGGCCTAGCCTTGGTTTTAGGCGCATTTTTGGGCTATGCCGCGCTTAAGTTCAAGGTTGAGGGCGACCCATTAATTGCGCGCATCGATGCCATTTTGCCGCAAACACAATGTGGGCAATGTGGCTTCCCAGGCTGCAAGCCTTATGCCACGGCAATTGCCGAAGGTCGCGCTGATATTAATCAATGCCCGCCTGGCGGCGATGCTGGCGTTCACCAATTAGCCGATTTAATGGGTATGGAATATAAGCCTCTTAACGCCGAAAATGGTGCAGAAAAACTCAAAGCAGTGGCTTTTATTGATGAAAAAATTTGTATTGGCTGCACACTGTGCATTCAAGCCTGCCCCGTGGATGCGATTTTAGGCGCAGCCAAGCACATGCACACTATCATCGCCAGCGAGTGCACGGGCTGCGAGCTATGCGTGGCGCCCTGCCCAGTCGATTGCATTAGCATGGAAACCGTTGGCGAAACGCCCGATAACTGGAAGTGGAAATACCCCATGATTCCAATTAAAAGCCTTCCGATTAAACCTGCTTTTACGCTTTAGTTTGATAGTTTAGAATCATATGAATACACTCGTTAATTTAGCAAGCTTGTTAAGCCTTAATCAATTGATTACATCGGCGAAGGAAATCTTTCCTTTCCACGGCGGTGTTCATCCGCCTGAAAACAAGGCGCAATCAACACAATTGCCAATTGGCCAACTTGCTTTGCCCAAAAAACTGGTGCTGCCGCTGCGCCAACACGTTGGCAATATTCCTAAAATAAAAGTGCAAATTGGCGAGCGCGTACTTAAAGGCCAATTGATTGCCGAGGCAGAAGGCACGGTATCTGCAGCCATTCATGCGCCCACTTCTGGCACAATTAGCGCGATTGAAGACGCAATTATTCCGCACCCTTCTGGGTTGACGGATAGATGTATAACGATAACGCCAGACGATAAAGACGAGTGGATTGCGCGCCAAGCACAAGATTGGAAAACTGCCGATAGAAAAAATCTAGTGGCGAGTTTGCGCCTTTCTGGCATTGTTGGCCTAGGCGGCGCAACATTCCCCACCCATATTAAACTGCGCGCTGATGGAAAAGCGGGCGTGCACACATTGGTCATTAATGCGGCCGAATGCGAGCCTTATATTACCTGCGACGACATGCTGATGCGCGAACGCGCCGATGAAATTGTGCAAGGTATTGAAATTGCACAATATTTGTTAGGTGCCGAAAACGTGTTAATTGGCATAGAGAACAATAAGCCAGAAGCCGCCGCCAGCATGCGCGCAGCCACTAGCAACAC
>JAYWCF010000286.1:0-9297 GCA_043780715.1 Methylotenera sp.
GCCAGCAATTAACGCAGAGGAAAAATTACGCGGTGGCAGCGCATTATTTGAAGCGCAAGCCATCTGCCCTGCTTGGGCTTTTTATCAATATCGGCTGGGGGCAAAAGCGCTAGAAAGCCCAACGGATGGGCTAGATAGCCTTGCGCGTGGAAACTTAGTGCATGCCGTGTTGCAGCAATTTTGGCTTAATTGTAAAAGCGCAGCCCAGTTAAATACAATGAACAATATTCAGCTTGAAACGGCCATTAATCAAGCGATTGATGCTGCCATTAAGTCCATGCACGCCATTGAAAATGTGCCCAAACAAATTCTGCTGATTGAGCAGCAGCGATTGTTGCCTTTAATTAATGCTTGGCTGCAGTATGAAAAACAGCGTGTCGATTTCACCGTGCAAGCCTGCGAAGCGCAGCATATTTTAGTGATTGAAGGCTTAGAAGTTACCCTGCGCATTGACCGAATTGATGCGTTAGAAAATGGTGAATTAGTGATTATTGATTACAAAACCGGCAGCAGCAAACCCAGCCACAGCAGCTGGGCCGATGCGCGCATTACCAAACCACAATTGCCGCTGTACGCATCTTTAGTATTAAAAGATGAGCAAGTGGTTGCCGCCTGCTTTGCCAAAGTGGACTTATTAGAGCCGCAATTTAGCGGCGTGGCGGCAAGCGATGCCTTGCCTGATATCAAGCCCTTTGACGATTTAAAGGGCAATTCTGCTTTTAAAGATTTTGAAAGTTTTGAAGCGCTAATTTTGCACTGGCAGCAAAGCCTAACCGCCATAGCGCAAGAAATTAAAGCCGGTGTCGCCAATGTGAGATTTGAAAAAGAGGCCGACTTACTCTATTGCGAGGTAAAGCCTTTGTTGCGTTTGCCAGAGCGCGCCTTGCAATTTGAGCAAGACCAGCAATAAACCGAAAATAATATGAATAACGATTTAATACAGATAGATAGCCAAAATCGCCAACGCGCATTAGCGCTAGAAAACTTTATTGTGGAGGCGCCTGCTGGTGCCGGCAAAACGGAATTACTGACCCAGCGCTACTTAAAATTGCTGGCAAGGGTTGAAGCACCAGAAGAAATCATCGCGCTAACGTTTACCAATAAAGCCGCTGCTGAAATGCGCAATCGCATTTTAATGTCGCTAGAAGCGGCAGAAAATAATGCGCCTATAGACGCGCCACATAAACAAGTGACGCGCGATTTGGCGATTAAAGCACTGGCGCATGCCAAAAATTGCGGCTGGCAATTGCTATCGCAGCCGGCGCGGCTGCGCATTCAAACCATGGATGCACTGTGTAGCAGCTTGGCGCGACAGATGCCGTTATTGAGCCGTTTTGGTGGCCAGCCAATGATTAGTTTGGATGCTGATGCACATTACCAAAATGCCGCGCAGCAAGCGCTGGCGCAGGTTGCTAATGAAAATAGTCTTGATGATATTGTCAGTACAGCCTTGCGATTTATGCAAAACGATATTGAAAAGCTCACTGAATTACTGGCGGATATGTTGGCAAAGCGTGACCAATGGTTGCCGCTAGTGGGTGAACATGCCAGCATAACGGCAGATGAAATTGCGGAAAATGTGGCAAACGCGTTAGCAGAATTAGTAGAACAAAAACTAGCGCTGACTTTAAAAGCGATTCCTAGCCATATTCAAAAGCAATTAATGCCTTTAATACGCTTTGCGGCCAGCAATTTAGAGCCAGAGCACGCTTTGCAAACGCTAGCCGATTGGGAAATCCCGCTAAACGCAAATGTTGAAGATTTGAGCAGTTGGCAAACGTTGGCAGATTTTTTACTGATTAATGAAGGCACGTTTAGAAAGCAATTAAATAAAAATATTGGTTTTCCAGCCAAAGATAAAAAACATCCCGAATATGAAGAATATAAGCAGCAATTTTCACTGCTCACCGAGTTAATTGCTGACCCGCAAACCCTTGATGCGGTGCGCTCTTTACCCAATGTTGAGCTGGATTTAATTACGCAAGATTGCGCCATTATTAAAGCCTTTGCGCAATTACTGCAATTGGCTACCGCGCATTTATGGACAACGTTTCAAGCCGCGAATGAAGTGGATTTTGTGGCGATTGCGCAATCCGCCAGCTACGCACTGGAGAATGAACGTGGTGCCACCGATTTGGCACTTAAACTGGATTACAAAATTGCGCACTTATTGGTGGATGAGTTTCAAGACACCAGCCCTACCCAAATGCGCTTGATTGAACAGCTAACGTTGGGTTGGCAGCAGGACGATGGCCGTACGCTATTATGTGTGGGCGACCCGATGCAATCAATTTATCGCTTTCGCAAGGCTGATGTTAGTCTGTTTTTGCAGGCCAGCGAGTTTGGTATTGGGCAATTGCCACTGACGCCGCTAAAGCTCACGCGCAATAACCGCAGCCATCCGCAAGTGGTGGATTGGATTAACACCACGTTTAACACCATTTTCCCCGCGCAAGACAATATCACCCAAGCCGCCATTAGCTACCGCACGTTTATCGCCACCAAACCTGCCATTGCAGATGAAGGCGTTGGCGTGCATGCCTTGGTGGTAAATAGTGAGGAAGAAAGTGAGCAAGCCAAGCTGATAGAAGCGCGCTATGTGGCGGATTTAATCACGGCTGAGCAAACCAATAATCCCGAAAATAAGCTGGTGGTTTTAGTGCGTTCGCGCAGCCATTTAAGCGATTTGGTTTCTGTGATTCGCCGCGATTACGCGCATATCCGCTTTCAAGCGGTAGAAATTGAGGGCTTAAACGATAGGCAAACCGTTTTAGATGCGCTATCTCTTACGCGCGCCATGTTGCACCGCGCCGACCGCGTGCATTGGCTGAATATTCTGCGCGCGCCTTGGTGCGGGCTGACATTGGCCGATTTACATGCGCTGGCGCATGACAAGCACTTTGCAAGCATTTGGCAGCTAATGCAAGATGAAGCGCGGCTGCAAAAATTAAGCGCAGATGGTCAAATCCGTTTGCAGCATGTGCGCGACATTTTGAGTGAAGCGTTTGCGCATCAAGGCCGCATGCCTTTGCGGCGCTGGTTAGAAAGCACTTGGCTAAAATTAGGCGGCGCGGATACCTTAATTAGCGCAGGTGATAATCGCGATATTCAAGCGTTTTTTGATTTGGTGGAAAAAACCGCGCGCGGCTTTGTGCTGGATTTTAACCAGCTAGATACCGCCATGAAAAAGCTATACGCGCAGCCCGATATTGCTGCCAATGACAAGCTACAGTTTTTAACGATTCACGCATCCAAAGGTTTAGAATTTGATACAGTTATTTTGCCAGCGCTTAATTGCAAGCCAGCCAATGCCGATAGCCCGATGATGTTGTGGGAAGACGTGGCTGTGGGCAATCATAGAGCGCTTTTGGCCGCGCCTTTTAGCAAAAAAATAAAAGGCCAAGCCGGCACCTATGATTTTTTAAAAGCACTAGAAGTTGAGCGTATAGACAACGAAACCGCGCGACTTTTATACGTTGCCGCCACGCGTAGCATTAAAAAATTGCATTTGGTGGCAGTAGTAAAGAAAAGTGCAGATGGTAAAGTCAAGCCAGCGGCTAAATCACTATTATCGTTGCTGTGGCCAAGTGTTGAAGCGCAATTTTTAGCCGCAACTATTATTGATTCACAGACAGAAGCGTTGCCGCGCTTGCAAGATTTTACGCCGCAACTTAAGCGCATAAAAACGCCCTGCTTGCCTGATTTACTCAATCAACCCGCTGCAAAATCAGCTTATATTTCGCCTGATAATAACGTTAATTCCGCCTCAAATACACTATTAAATATAGCCGCGGATACTGGCACGCTAACGCATTTGTATATGGAAATGATTGCCAATAGCGGCTTAAGCGCATGGCCTGTCAGCCGCATTCAAGCTTGCGCGCCAGCCATGTTGAATTGGTTTAAGCAAAAAGGTCATGCAGCTGAAAATATTGAAATGCATGTGCATGCGGTAATCAATGCGTTAAATAAAACCGTGACAAGTGCCGATTGCGCTTGGTTGCTAGCCGACAGAGTTAGCCGTCAATCTGAATTAAGTATCACCACTTTGGATGCGTTTGGTGCGCCGCAAGAGCAGCGGCTAGATTTAACGTTTATTGAAGAAGAAACTCAAAAGCGCTGGATTATTGATTACAAGCTGACTTTTGCAGAAGATTCAGTAGATTTAGACTTGGTCGGTTTAAATTTGATAGCACAGCAGCACCGCCCGCAATTATCGCGCTACGCCGCGCTGTTTGAACAAGATGGTTTACCAATTCAAACAGCGGTATACTTTTTAGCGCATGGCAAATTAGTTTTACTCTAAAAAAGTTGCTTTAATTACTCTTGCTTAAAGTGATGCCAAACGTACCAAGCCACAAACGCCAAGCCGCCGGCAATAATCACGTAATGCGATTGGTGAAAATATACGCTTAACTTCTCCCAGTTTTGGCCTGCTTTCATGCCGATATAGCCTAGCGCCAAACACCAAATAAACGAGCCAACAAACGTATAAATCACAAATCGCGTCATATTCATGCGCGCCATACCAGCGGGAAACGCAATAAACGTGCGCACACCAGGCAATAAACGCGCAATAAAAATAATGATTTCGCCATGCGTTGCAAACCATCTATCGGCCATATCTAAATCTTTTTTGCTGATTAATACATATTTTCCGTACTTTTCTGCAAGTGGCCTGCCGCCCAACATGCCTGCATAATAAGCCGGAATTGAGCCTAATACGCAACCAATGGCACCAGCCATGGCAATGCCAAATAGCGTCATCTCACCTTTGCTTACCAAAAAACCGGCAAACGGCATAATGATTTCAGAAGGCAGCGGAATGCAGGCTGATTCAATCGCCATTAGCAGCACAATCCCTGCGTAATGCATACTAGAAATAACGCCTAAAATCCAAGTGGCAACTGCGGCAAATAATTGTTCTAGCATATTTTTTCCCTAAAAATAAAGAATCACACGAACTCTTTTAACAGCGTTTTTACAAACTCGGCTCTATGCGCCACATTACCCAATTGCACTGTTACGCGCAATTTATCTGGCCCATTCATGCGGCAACGGCGGTCGCGTTGCAATAAATCAATCAGCTTCACTGGGTCAATTTCCGTAGTCTGCGCAAAGTACAATTGAATCGCGCTATCCGAGGCATCAATCTTATTAATGCCCAGCGGTTTTGCGGCAATGCGTAATCGGTGGCAAGCCATTAGCGCCTCACCCTGCTCTGGCAGCAAGCCAAAACGGTCAATTAACTCTTCTTGCAGGCTGTCTAAATCGTCATCGTTATTGGCATTGGCAAGGCGCTTATAAATCACCAAACGCTCATGCACATCTGGGCAATAGGCATTGGTTAGCAAGGCTGGCACATGCAGATTAATTTCCGTTGTCACGCCCAAAGGTGCGTTTAAATCTGGCTCTTTGCCTGCTTTAAGTTGCTTAACGGCGTGGTTGAGCATATCGGAATATAGGCTAAAACCAATTTCTTGCATCTCGCCACTTTGGCTGTCTCCCAGCAATTCACCCGCGCCGCGAATCTCCAAATCGTGCATGGCTAGGTGGAAACCTGCGCCCAAATCTTCTAGTAACTGAATCGCATCTAAACGTTTTTGCGCTTGCGGCGTGATTTTTCGATGCTCATCGGTAAGCAAATAAGCATAAGCCTGATGATGCGAACGACCTACGCGACCACGCAATTGGTGCAATTGCGCCAAGCCAAACATATCGGCGCGATTCATAATAATGGTATTGGCGGTGGGCACATCAATACCCGTTTCAATAATGGTGGTACACAGCAAAATATTGCTGCGCTGCTGGTAAAAATCGCGCATTACATGTTCCAATTCACGCTCACGCAACTGGCCGTGGGCAATGGCAATACGCGCTTCTGGCAGAATTTTTTCCAGCTTTTCTTTTTGCACAAAAATGGTATCCACTTCGTTATGCAAAAAGTACACTTGGCCGCCGCGTTTAAATTCGCGCATCACCGCTTCGCGAATAATGCCATCCGAATAATAAGTATGGAACGTTTTAATGCTCAAGCGTTTTTGCGGCGGCGTGGCGATGACGCTGAATTCGCGCAAGCCTTCCATTGCCATACTCAAAGTACGCGGAATCGGCGTTGCGGTTAGCGTTAAAATATCCACTTCAGCGCGCAAAGCTTTTAATTGCTCTTTTTGGCGCACGCCAAACCGGTGTTCCTCATCCAAAATCGCTAAGCCTAGGTTTTTAAACACCACATCTTTTTGAATCAAGCGATGCGTGCCGATAATAATATCCACTTTACCTTCAGCCAAGTCAGCCAAGGCTTGCTTTTGCTCTTTGGCGCTTCTAAAACGCGAAATTTCGGCAATCTTAATCGGCCATTCTGCAAAACGGTCGCAGAAATTTTGGTAATGCTGTTCGGCTAATAAGGTGGTTGGTACCAACACAGCAACCTGCCTGCCGCCCATTACCGCAACAAATGCGGCGCGTAATGCCACCTCTGTTTTGCCAAAGCCCACATCGCCACAAACTAGCCTATCCATTGGGCGGCCAGATTGCATGTCTTTGATGACATTTTCAATCGCTTCCAGTTGGTCAGGCGTTTCTTCAAATGGAAAGCCTTCGCAAAACGCTTCATAATCTTTTAGTGAAAGCGTAAACGCATGGCCGCGCCGTGCTGCGCGTTGAGCGTATAAGTTAAGCAACTCAGCTGCTGTGTCGCGGATTTGTTTCAGTGCTTTTTTCTTGGCTTTTTCCCACTGACCAGAGCCCAAACGATGCAAAGGCGCGCTTTCTGGCGGCCCGCCAGAATAGCGCGAGATTAAGAACAACTGCGAAACAGGTACGTATAATTTATCGTCACCAAAATATTCCAGTAGCAAAAATTCAGTTTCACCTTCGCCAAAATCCAGATTCATCAGGCCTTTATAACGCCCCACGCCGTGCTGCTCGTGTACGACTGGATCTGAAATTCGCAACTCAGATAAATCTTTAAGCATGCCTTCTGTATTGCGCGCTTTTTCTTTTTCGCGCCTGCGCTGCTGGCGCACGGTGCCTGAATATAATTCAGATTCGGTGATAACGGTGGTGTCATCATAAAAGCCATTGTGCAAGGGTGAAACGCCCAGCATCAGCGGCGCAGCGCTGGCTTGAAACTCTGCCCAAGTTTCGCAAACGGGCATATTAATGCCATGCTCGGTAAACAATTGCGACATGGTTTCGCGGCGGCCTAAGCTTTCGGCGGTGATTAAAATGCGCTTTTTATTGCCTGATATAAATGCTTGCAATTTATGCAAAGGCTGCTCTGCACGGCGCTCAATATCCAAAGCTGGCAATGCGTTTTTGGCTTCATGGCTTAAGGTTATAACGGCATAGTTTTGCGTCTGCGCAAAAAAATCATCGGTTTTTATCAGCAACACTTCTGGTTTTAAAATCGGACGTTCTGCGTCATAAGCCAGCAAGCGATATCTTGAATTCGCCTCTGTCCAAAATTGTTGTGCGGCTTTATCGCAATTGCCGTGCAGGCAAAGCGTGGCATTTTCGGGCAGGTAATTTAATACCGTTGAAGTTTCTTCAAAAAATAAAGGCAAATACCATTCAATACCGCCACTGGCAACGCCTTTGCTCACATTTTTGTAAATGGTCGCGCGTTGCGGGTCGCCCTCAAACTGCTCTCTAAAATTACTTCTAAACGTGGCAATACCTTTATCATCCAGCGGAAATTCGCGCGCTGGCAATAATCGTATTTCAGGTACTGGGTACAAACTGCGTTGCGTATCCACATCAAAAGTGCGGATGCTTTCAATTTCATCGTCAAACAAATCGATACGAAACGGAAACACGCTGCCCATGGGAAATAAATCCACCAAACCGCCGCGCACACTAAACTCGCCCGGTGAAATAACTTGGCTTACATGATGGTAACCGGCTTGTGCACATTGATGGCGCAAGGCTTCTAAATTAAGCTTTTGGCCTTTTTTGAGCATAAAGCTATGCCCTGCCAAGTACGCCACTGCTGGTAAGCGAATCAACGCGGTGGCAATCGGCACAATCACCACATCACATTGGTTTTGGCTAATTTGGTATAAAGTCGCCAAGCGCTCTGAAATCAAATCTGGATGCGGTGAAAACACATCGTATGGCAGCGTTTCCCAATCTGGCAACAAGCGCACGGTGAGCTCTGGCGCGAAATACGGAATCTCTTCTAATAAGCGCTGCGCTTCAAATGCATTGCTGGTAATAATTACCAATGGTGACTTTTTTGCAACAACTTTTGAATCATTTGTTGTTTTTTGACGACATGCAAGTAAAGCAAGAGATAAGCTATCTAAGCCATTGGCTGGATACGAAAAACGGCTTTTTTGACCTGCGTTTGGCGGAGTTAACTGCATAAATGTGCTTGAAAATTACTTAGATGCTTAAAAAAATGAGTTGGCTAAAAATGACTTATTACCTATTATAACCTTAAGCTTGGCGTTAATTTATGCGCTAATAACAATTAAGCAGCTCTAATTATAAACGTTGCAAATCAAGTGTTGAGGAGCGTTACTGACATGAGTGAAACACCCATGAAAGATAAACCTGTTAACGATAAACAGGCCGTTGCGATTCATGCTGCCAATTTTGTAAAAAATGGCATGCTGGTGGGTTTGGGCACAGGCTCAACCGCCAACTATTTTATTGAAGAATTAGCACGCCGTCAGCACGATGAAAACCTAAAAGTCACCACTATTGCCAGCTCTACCGTGAGCATGATGAAAGCGCAAAGTTTAGGCTTAACCGTTATTGCGCTTACCCAAGTGGCCGAAATTGATTTGTATGTAGATGGCGCCGATGAAATTACACCGGATATGACGCTGTTAAAAGGCCGCGGCTATGATTTGGTGTTAGAAAAACTACTGGCAAAAGCCGCTAAGCAGTTTTTAGTGGTGGCCGATAATAGCAAGTTAGTCAGCCGTATCGGTACCAATTTCGCTATTCCCATAGAAGTAATGCCAATGGCTTGGAAAGCCGCCAAACATAGCTTAGAACAAGCTGGTGGCGTTGGCGATTTGCGCCAAAATGTGGCAAAAGATGGCCTATGTGTTACCTCTCACGGCAGCTTCGTGCTAGATATGGTTTTTGATAAATCATTATCAGAAGCGCAATTAAATCAACTGATTAACAACACACCGGGCGTGGTTGAACATGGCATATTTATTGGCTTAACCAGCGCCACTTTAATTGCACATGAAGGTGTTGTGCACGAAAACTGGGCCTAGTATTTGTTTTCGCTAGCAAACATAATAATGCTGAATCTACGTTGTTTATACCGCGTAT